>CBDUWJ010000014.1:0-16623 GCA_965370895.1 uncultured Anaerolineae bacterium
CGAGCGGATCTCATCGTCCAGGCTGGGAACACTGTACACGGCCCAAGGCCCGGTCATACCAGGCTTGACAGTCAGCACGCCAGGCAACCATGTACCGTACAGGCCGCCGCTTGTGTCGGAGATGGTGCGGGGGCCAACCAGGCTCATCTGCCCTCGCACAACGTTAAAGAGCTGGGGCAGCTTGTCCAGGCCAGTGCGGTACAGAAAGGAACTCAGACGGTCGTGCTTCGTGCCCTGACCGGTTAACTTGGCAGGGCGTGGCTGAACCAAGCTGCGACGGGTGCTCCCCAGCAATCCCGTGCGGAACTTGATGGTGAGGAAGGTCCGTCCGCCAAGACCCAGCACCGGATGCCGGTCCAGGATGGGTGCCTCCCGGGGACGGGAGGTTGCGGATGATTGCGTCCACCTCAGGGCCAGGGCGATAACAGCCATCAGGGGGGCCAGGAGCACCAAGAGCACCAGGCTCAACCCATAGTCTAACAGGTTCTTGAGCGCAGCGTCGAGGCCGGTGATGCGAACCCGCTCCACACTGAGCAAGGGTACGAAATTCGTGCTATCCACTCTGACGCCTGTGGTCAGGATCTCGTTGAAGCTGGGAGAGACCTGGACTTCGAGACCGTTGAGTCTCGAGGCCGCTCTTCCCATGACCTCTTGGAAGCTCTCCCAGGCCAGTGCGTCCGGCACAACGACGGCCCCCCCAGCGCCAGTCTCCAGGGCTAGGCGGTCGAGCTCGGTTGGAGAGCCAAGCACCTCCAGGCCATCCAGCACGGGGGTGCCTGGGGGCAGATAGTCGTCCAGGAAACCAACAACCCGAACGCCCCGCCCCGTGGAACTGGAAAGCTGGCGGGCGATCTCCTTACCCTGCTCATTGGCGCCGACGACGAGTGTGCGACTGACAAAGTGGCCCCGGCGACGCAGGTAGAAAACGGCCCGCCGGAACACAAAGCGGCCAGTTCCCATAAGAAGGATTGAGCCGATCCAGGCCATTAGTAACCAAGCTCGAGACAGCAGGCCTCCTCGCTCCCAGAAGCTCAGCACGGTTAGGGCAATGACTCCAAAGCTGCAGGCTCTGATCACATTAGCGTACTCCTGGATCCCGCCAAACAGCAAACGGACGTCATAGAGCCGGGCGTAGGCATTGATAATGAGGAAAATGGGTACAGCCAGGAAAGTCATACGGACGTAGGCGATGTACCTGCGAAGGTCATGGGGGCTGTACCGCAGGTTGTAGGACACAATGAGGGCCACGACAATGGCCGCAGCGTCGAGTAAGATCAAGCCGATAATCAAAGTAGCCCGCTCTCGTTTGCTCACAGCACACCTCTGTCATACTGGAGCTTGAGTGCAGCATTCATCAAGACCTTGGCTCCGCCATGCTCCAGGCGAAAGTCCATGCGCCTCAACCCTCCGGCTTCCAGGGCATGTGTGACAGCCGATTGGTGCTCTGGCCTGCAGTAAAGCATCAGAAACCCGCCCCCACCTGCACCCGTGATCTTGCCGCCCAGGGCCCCCTTCGCTCGCGCCAGCTCGTACCAGGCATCAATGGTGGGGCTAGTGATCTTGGAAGAGAAGCGTTTCTTCTGTTCCCAGTTCTGGTGCAACAAGTCGCCGATGCGATCGGTCTCTCCCCGTTCCAGGCAGGCCCTGACCTCGAAGGCCATCTCCTTTACGGCATTCAAAGCATCGATCACACCGGGCTCTCCTCTGGCACTCGCTTTCTGCTGCTCGCCAAGGATGCTGGCCGAGTCGCGGGCTGCGCCCGTGTAAAAAAGGAGCAGATGTTGATCCAGACGATGTCGGGTTTCGGGGTCAACGTGCAGAGGCTCGACTTTGACCCCTTCGGAGGTGAACGCCATAAAGTTCAAGCCACCGAAGGCGGCGGCATACTGATCCTGTTTTCCGATGGGCATACCCAGCTTTTCCATCTCGATGAAGCAAGCCAGTTCGGCAATCTCCTGCGGCGGGAAACGCAGTCCACAGGCCACGGCCACGGATTTGATAACTGAGACAGCCACTGCACTGGAAGACCCGAGACCAGTGCCCGGAGGAACCTCAGACGCCAGAAACATGGAGACGCCCCTGGAGATGCCAAAGTGGTTTAGGATGGCTTTCGGCAGCCTGAGATCACCCTCCCACAAGGGCGGGCCGCTGCCGTCGTGGCGATAAAAGGTGCGATAGTCAGAGGAGGTGATCTGGATGCCCTCGTCCTGATTGACAGTGAGAAACGTGTAAAAGTACTTGTCAATGGTCGTGTTGACGACGCAGCCACCGCTCCTTTGGTAGTAGGCTGGGAGATCGGTACCTCCCCCCGCCAGACTTATGCGCACCGGTGCCCTGGCTAGCAGCATAGTTGCCCGCCTCCGCTCCAGTCCATGCAACTGTCCAGCAGCAGAGAGTGCATGAGCACACGATTCATGGGTACATGGTGCCAGAGTACGAGCAGCATGGGTACACGCGGCATGAGTACATACTGGGCAGGTGCTCGAACGCCGGCGCTCCTTGGAACACCCCGTACCAATTCTGTCACTTTAGCCCTTCCCCGCTGTACTCGCACTGCGCAGCGTCCCCAATGCTTGCATCTGCATCTCTGCCTCAGTGTAATAGTCGCGAAAGTCCGGCTGAGCCTGCGCCCAGGCAGCGTAGGTGTCTACGATCTCCTCCAGGGAGACCTCAGGCTGCCAACCCAGGGCCTTGAGCCGGCTCACGTCCGAGAACACGTGGCGGGTATCGCCAAAGCGGTAAAGGCCCGGCACAACTGGCTCGATGTCGCGGACAAAAGAACGTTGGCCGGTCCGCCGAGCGACGAGGTTGGCATAATCCAACACGCTAACCTGGCGGTCACCGCCAACGTTGAACACCTGGTAGTCCGCGCGGGGATCTTCCAGAACCAGTGAGTTAGCTCGTACTACGTCGTACACCGAGACGTAGTCGCGCAACTGCTGCCCGTCCTCATAGCAGACCGGGGCCTTGCCGTTGAGAATCCGTTGGGTGAAAATGCGCAGGACCCCAGAATATGCGTTGCGAAACGATTGCCTTGGTCCCTGCACGATGGAATAACGCATACACACCGTCGGGATGCCATAACGCCGTCCCAAATTCAGCCCGACCATCTCCTGGGTGTACTTGCTCATCGCGTACTGATTGTGCGGGTTGACGACAGCCTCGTCCGTCCACGTTGGCGTCAACGGATCGGATGTATCTGGATCCGATGGTTCCCAGACTGCACGCTCCAACTGAGTCTCTGGGCGCAATTCTGGGTAGATCACAGAGCCGTCAGCACGCAGGTACTTGGCTTCCCCGTAGACAGCTTGAGAAGAAGCTACGACCACTTTCTGCACGGGCAGCCGTTGCTCCACAATCACCTCATACAGCAACGCGGTGCCCACGGTATTGACGTGGAAAAACCTGCCAAAGTCGGGCAGATAATCCTGGTACGCCGCCAGGTGCAAGACCGCATCCACACCTTGCAGGGCGCGCTCCCAGGCGGTCTTGTCACGCACGTCAGCGTGCGTAAACTCGACCTCTGAGAGGGGAACATAGTCTGGAATCTGCCCGTCCAGGTGAACCGGCGGGACCAACGCATCCAGGATGCGCACCTGATGGCCCTTTGTCAGCAGCAGATCCACTGCATGGGAGCCGATAAACCCTGCCCCTCCTGTAACCAGTACTCTCATCTAGTAGTTTTTCCCTGTCAGTATGTACCACGCCGTCCCTATCATGATCTCGAAATCCAAGCGCAGGGACCAATCCTCTATGTACTTCAGGTCTAGCCTCACCCACTCGTCAAGATCTCTGGGCTGGCCGCGCACATGCCACAAGCAGACGGCGCCGGGCTTGACGCTTAGCTTCTGGCGCTGCCAGTCGTTGAACTGCTCCCACTCGTAGGTCAGCACCGGGCGCGGGCCGACGAGACTCATGTCACCCTTGAGAACGCTCCACAGTTGAGGCAGCTCGTCCAGACTATACCTGCGCAGAAAGCGTCCGGTCTTTGTGACCCGAGGATCGTTTCTCATTTTAAACACCGGACCGGTAGCCTCGTTCTGCTGCAGAAGCTGTTTCTTCATTCCATCCGCGCCCAGAATCATGGTCCGAAACTTGTACGCCTTCAGAGGCTGGCCGTCACGCCCCACCACCGGCCAACGAAACAGGATGGGCCCGGGTGAAGTCAGTTTGATCAGCGCAGCGGTCAGGACAAGAACGGGCGAGAGGATGACCAGAGCGACCCCGGACAAGAGGACATCCAAACCCCGCTTGCAGAGCCATGGCCAGCCGGAACCAGTCCGCAAGTGCCCCAAAGAAGTTGAGGACACCGCTAGTCGCCTCTCTTTCCTTCGTCCCAGACCTCAGTCACCTTTTCAGACAGCCTCGCCTCATCGTATGGCGTCAGTTGTTCGGACAATCTGCCATACTCGGGAGGCGTGGGCCCAGTCGATCGCGGCGTCCCAGGTGCGGGACACCGCAAGAGCCCACGCTCCAGGGCCGAGCTCAGCTTCCTGCCGGCCCCCTGCCACGTCCACGCCCGTGCGGCGGCAGCCGCTGCATCACCTTTCTCACCCAGAGTGGCTCGCGCCCGCCAAAGCTGCCGTAGAGCGGCAAGCACTCCCTCTTCACTCACATCCTCAACCCAAAAAGCAAAGGTGTCACCACCCACCACTTCCGTGTGACAGGCATTGTTCGTGGCCAGGACGGGAAGGCCGGCAGCCATATACTCAAACAGCTTGATGGGACTGGATGCACCGAACTTTTCATTGCCTGACGAGGGCAGAGAAGTGACTCCGACGTGAGCCTCATTCAAGAGGCCCGGAACCCGATCGTGTGGTACGGCAGGCCAGACACGCACCCGTCCCTCCGTACGCTGCCCAAACCCTTCAAGAGCCAGGCGTGCTGGTCCTTCACCGACCAGGCTCAGCTCAAACGCCATTCCATCTGCGTTGGCCTGCTCCACAGCCCGGCACAGTGGCCAGGGGTTACGCTCGTTGTCCAGCTTTCCGACGTAGATAAGCCTAATGAGCTCTCCTTCCCGGGGCCATTGTCTGCCAACTCGAGCTGGAGTGAATCGCTCCAGGTCGACACCCGAGGGCCAGATACCCCACAGCCTCGAAGGTGGTATGTCCACCAGCTTGGCCATCCGGGCTGTGATCGCCGTTTGCCCATCGGCCCAGCGATTCGCCAGGAAATGCGCCATACGAAAGAAGCGCGAACGCAGCCAGCTTCGCAGAGTGCCCTCGGCAGCGACCAGATCCCGGGTGTCCATCACCAACACCGGACGTTGCCAGCCCACCAGACTGCGTACAGACCGCAAGGGCAACAGCCACGGCGCCGACATCTGGTGGAAAAGAATGGCATCAACCGTCCCTCGCCTCCGGAATAGATAGCGAAGGAATCTCATATGAAACACGCACACGCCAACTACATACACCTGGGGCTTGGGCACACAGCACACCTCAACGCCCTGAAGACAGTGCTGACCCGCCGGACCTTGCACCACGAGGGTGACAGGCCAACCCAATTCGCGCAGGGTTCGGGTTGTCTCCAACCAGGTGGCAGAGTCCAGTGCGCTGGCAAGAGGCTCCGGGTACACCCACACGATGTGGGGCAACACGGACGCAGACCTCGCAGGGTCCATTGTCCGAAGAGCTGACGCCTCGCCCCCATGCGATGCCTCCCGAGTGCGGCGTTTGCCGTGGGAGGTGGTCCGAACACCTGAGCCCTGATCAGCGGCAGCTCGTGTGCCGCTAGCCATTGTTGTTCGTTCCTTCCATTTGGATCCGGCCCTTCCCAGGGGAGGCCAGTGCATCCGAGTGATCTCTGCCAGACTCGCCCAGTACATAGCCCAATGCTATCCAATAGAGCCACATGGCCGCACGAGCCGACATCGGCCTCTTGTACCACAGCCAGAGCGGCCACAGCAGCGAGAACAGAAGCAGGGCATAACGCAACCCTGCCGCCGGCGAGCGTGGGCCTTGTCGGATGTCTCGATATAGAACCACCGAAACCCACAGGACAAAGCCCAGCACCGCGATCACACCAAACAGACCCATCTCCTGCACCATGACCACCAGGTCACTTCCGCGATTGAACTTGTCCTCGCGGAGCAGCGCCCCGACGGTGCCCAGGGATTGACTCGCTCTCCGGCCACCCAATCCATATCCAAACCAGAGAGTAACTGAATCCCCGGACACCTGACTCACAGCGTATTCCAGAGCCGAATTCCGTCCCAGGTGATAGGTCTGAGTCTCCGTCAGGCTTGACCGCCTCACACCAGACAGATAGTACGAGCGGGTATCTTCATCCAGCAGGATTTGCTCCAACGGCTTCCGCGCCGCCCTCGGCACCAACTGGTTGTAGCCGACACCAAACAGCAACACCCCAACACCCGCCAAGAGAGCGAAAGGCAGAACCCTCGACGCCTGACGTCCCCGTACCACAGCGAGTCCGACAGCCAGGAGCGCCAGGAGCACCACAGCTATCGCAAACATCTTGTTCTCAGCCAGCACACTCGAGGCAGCACCCAGACCCAGAGCCACGACCAGCGGCTTCCATTGCCCCTCGGCCAGCCACTGGCCCAGAGCCAGGCAAACGACAAAGATCGCAACAAACAGCAGAGGCCCGACACCATGCCACCCGAAGGTGCCCGCCAGGTTGTCGCCGATGGGCTGGCCAGACAAATACTGGCCGGCCTGGAACAGCACCTCAAAGCCCATGATAGCCAGACATACCTTGAGCAGATACTGTGGAAATTGCTCGGACCACTGCGGGCGCAGATAGGCATAAAGACCCACAAGCGGGAACTTGAAAAGAGACCACCAACCCCAGAGCGTCGGCAAAAGGCCCTGCCCCCCAAGCAGCGCCACCGTCGCCCCTATCACCGACACCACCAGGATTGGCCCAACGGCCCCGGGGATCCGGTGCAGCACCATCATCCGCGTATAGACGATGGCCACCGCCACACCCACCGCAGCCTGCGAAACCCAGCTAACTGAATCCGGTAAGATGCCCCTCCACACAAAGAACGGCGTCAGAACGTCGATCACAAAGGCCACTATCAGCAGCGAATCCACCAGCGGTAGGACCCTCACCGAGCCAAACCTCGTGGTATCGAACCGGAACCGGGACGCGATCCCTCGCCAGGCCAATCGTCCGGACCCCGCCCCTCCTGGGGCCGGCGCTAACCCTCTCACCATCCCCTCCTACCAGGCTCCGGCCCGCCGCCAAACATCCAGGCGCCGTCCCAGCATACCCTCGATCGTGCAGACGTCATCCTCCACAAACCGCCAGATCTCCCGTCTCAGTTCTGGCGAAAATTCAGGCTTCTCCTCGAGCCTGTTGGACAATGCGCCTCGAACCGCATGCCGGACAGGCGCCGGCATATGGGCCCGGACCGCATCGAACAACCTTGAATCCACCATACCTCTCACCGACGCCGACCTCCAATACAATTCCCCAACCGTCTGATGCTCCACAGCCGGCACCAGATCGTCGAACGGCCCCGTCGAAATGGCCAAGAACCTGGCCACGTCCTGCAGAGTCATCACCTGATCGGCCACATACTCCTCAAAGATCAGCAGCAGCACGTTCTCCCGCCCAAAAAGCTTTACGTAGGGTCTGATCTGCACACCATAACGCCCTCGATTGATATAGACGGGATCCTCGAAAACCACCGCCTCCGGTCGCCCCCTCACCCTACCACGCACCAGATCATGCCCATAGTTCGATAGCAGCCGCTCCACCGGCTGCCGCATCACATAGATCAGCTTCAAACTTGGGTTATAAGCAAAGAGCCTCGAATGCGTCCCCTGCCACTCCGGCAAGAACGTATACATCGTCGACGCCTCGCCACACAACTGCCCCTCCAGCGGCGAGAAAAGCGCGTGATAACCCTCCAAACCTGCTTCCCAGTCCTCAGTCCGGTGGAAATATCCTGGCTCCTTGAGCCTGCAAAAGCAGATATCTGGGTGCGCTGCCAACTGACTCGCCAGGCTGGTAGTGCCGCATTTCTGGGCACCGATAATCATAAACCCTACACGCATTCCGGGGTCCCTACCTCCCATCCTATTGGAGACTGGTGACTGGAGATTGGAAGCGAGAGGTTCGAGACCATATCCAACATCCAATCCTACGTCGGCACCCGCTGGTAGTAATCGTACGCACCATCCGGCTCCGAGCGATTCACGATCACCCCAATCGGTTGCGCCTTCACATCGTCCAACTGCTGGCGAGCAGCCCGCACACTCTCCTGCCGTGCCTGCCCGCGCTCCACCACCATGATCACACCATCCACGCCCTGGGCCAGCACCGCCGCGTCCGTCACCGCCAGCACAGACGGCGAGTCCAGCAAGACCATGTCGTACCGCCCCGCCAACTGCTCCATCAGAGTCCCCATCTGCGGCGAACTCAGCAGCTCCGCAGGATTTGCCGGCAGTGGCCCACTCGTCAGCACCGATACCCCAGGCGCCTTGCTATTCTGCGTCGCATCTTCCACCGTCATCTTCCCCTCGAGCACGCTGCTCAAGCCCACCCTGTTCGACACCTCAAACACCTTGTGCAGCGTCGGCAGCCGCAGATGAGCATCCACCAGCATCACCCTGCGCCCGGACTGTGCCACAGAAAACGCCAGATTCGCCGCAGCCATCGACTTGCCCTCCCTCGGCTCCGCACTGGTAATCAACAGCGTCTGCAGCGACGAATCCTTATCCAGGGTAAAGATATGCGTGCGCAGGCGACGGAACGCCTCCCCCTGAGGAGAACTGCCGTTGAACAACCCAGGCTGCCCCTGCTTACCTCCTGGCACCTTCCCCAGAATCGGCAATCGCGCCGCCTTCCTGATCTGCTCCGTACCATACAGCGTCGTATCCAAACTCTCCAGGAGAAACGCCAGACCGATCCCACCCGCCAGACCAATCACAACCCCCAACGCCAGATTCAACTGTTGGCGCGGCTTCGATGGGTTGCGTGGCGCAATCGCCGGCTCAACCACAGAAAGCGTGTTCGCCAACACTGCCTCCCTGACGCGATTCCTCTCGTATTGCTCCAGCAAGGTGGCGTACGTCTCCTCCTTCAGCCCGATAGCCCGGCTCGCCGCAGCGATGCGGTCCTGGTCTTCAGGTGATTCAGAGATCAGGCCCTCGTACTCTGTCCACGCCTGGTCCAACTCACCCCTCACCGCCACCAACTGATCGCCGAGGATCTCCTGCGCCGTCTTCCCCCCACCGCTGTATAGCTCCCTGCTCTGCGCAATCAGAATCTCCGCCAAGGTATTCGCCGCATCCCTCGCCACCACCGGGTCCCGCGCCTCCGACGTGATCTGCATCAACTCCGTATTCGTCAGGATCTCCACCGTGATCTGCGGCCACTCCTTCAGCCCCAACCGCTCCACCAACTCTTGCAGCACCGGGCGGCTCGTCGCAAACTCAGCATACGTGTTCATCAGCCGCTCCACCTGCCGCGTATCGTACGCAATCCAATCGCTAGACCCACCGCCACTCACCGCCAACACCCGCATCATCGACGACGCCACGTACTTGGGCACCGTCAGCAGCGTACCAACAACCGCGATGGCCACCACGACGAAAAAAGTGATAATGATAACCCACTTGCGTCGCAAGAGAACCTCGATATAATCACGTATACTCATTGCCTACACCCTCCAAGAATTGGAGGTTGGAGATTGGTTGTTAGAGCCTGGACTCAACTTTCAACATCCAACATCCAGCGGCCAACATCCAATATCCAACGTCCAATGTCCAACATCCAATGGGCCAGGGAGCTACGACATCATGCTAGGGCGACACGATCTCTACTGTGATACTTCCCACCGCCTCGGCTCGATTGCCCTCGTCATCGACAGCAGCAGCCCTCACAGTGTGCATCTGGCTGTCGCCAGCGTTCCCGAACACGTCCGCGTTGAACGCACACTCGTACCACCAACCAGGACTAAGTGCTATCCCCTCTGAGGGCACCAAGCAGGTCCCCTTTCCGTCAAGGTCCCCATGAACATCGTCAACCAGGGAGATGAGTGTAACGTCCTCGATACTGCTGTTTGTCACGCGCACAATAAACTGCACAGTATCGCCCGGCTCAGGCACGCTGCTGGGCTCCGCCGACCCGACCACGGTGATTGCCGGTGGCACGTCGGTGATTGTCACCGTCGCCGTGCCCAAAGCCTCTGCACGGTTCCCCTCATCGTCCACGGCCACCGCCGTCACCGAATTCGTCGCATTCTCGCCAGCATTGCCCATCACGTCTGCGCCAAAGGTGCACTCGTACCACCCACCAGGACCCAAAATCGTCCCTGCCGCGGGCACCGCTGACACCTGGCAGGTGCCTCGCCCATCCAAGTCCCCATACACGTCATCCACCAGGGACGTGAGCCTGACTTCCTCCACACTCCCGTTTGTGACGCGTACCGTGAACTGGACCGCGCCCCCTGGCTCGGGCAGACTGATGGGATTCGCCAAAATGACCACGGTGATCTCCGGCGGCACGTCGGTGATGCTCACCGTAGCGCTTCCTGAAGCTTCGACCTGGTTTCCCTCGTCGTCAGAGACCACAGCACTCACCGTGTCTGCGCCGGCCCCGGCGGCGTGGGCCCCAGCATTGCCCGTGACGCTCACACTGAAAGCGCAGCGATACGACTCGCCACGCGCGATGGTGAGCCCGCCCAGGGGTACCGAACAGGTACCGTGACCATTCAGATCACCATAGAACCTGTTCACCAGCGAGAGAAGGGAAACCTCTTCCCTGCTGTTATTGGTGACCTGCACTCTAAACTCAGCCATGCCACCCGGCTCAGGCACACTGTCCGGACTTGCCGTTTCGCTGACCACGATCTGCGGGAGTGCGTCGGTGATAGCTACCGTGGCCCTACCGAAAGCTACGACCCGGTTCCCATCGTCGTCAGAGGCCCGCACGGCTACTCTTCCCGTCTCCGTGTCCCCCGCATTGCCCGCCACATGCGCGCCGAATGTGCATTTGTATGAGCTGCCAGGGTTGAGCGTTATCCCAGCCGCACCCCCCTCTTCGCGGCGAGGCCAAGAGCACGTGCCTTGTCCATTCAAGTCCCCGTGTATATCGTCCACCAGGGAAGTGAGCCTGACATCCTCCACGCTATCATTGGTGACCCGCACCGTGAACTGGACAGTACTCCCGGGCTCGGGCACGCTCATCGGACTGGCCATCTTGCGTACGGTAATCGCCGGCAGCACATCGGTCATGCTCACCGCGGCCCCGCCCGAGGCTTCAACCTGGTTCCCCTCATCGTCAGCGACCTGAGCAGTGACCGTCCTGGTTTCAATGTCCCCCGCATTGCCGGTGACTTCCGCCTTGAAGATGCACCTGTACGACCCACCAGGGCTGAGTACAATCACCCCTGCTGTCACATTGCAGGTACCCCGCCCCTCCAGGTCCCCATCCGACCCGCCGGCACCGGCCACCTCATCCACCAGGGAAATGAGCCTGACATCCTCCACGCCGTCGTTGGTGACCTCCACCGCAAACTGGACCGTGTCCCCGGGTTCGGGCACACTGAGGGACATAGCCGTTGTGGTCACCGCGATGACCGGCGCTACATCGGCCACTGTCACAGTAGCACTTCCAGAGGCCGCAGCCTGGTTTCCCTCATCGTCGGATGCCTTTGCGGTCACCGTATCGGTTTTGTGGTCCCCACCGTTGCCCGTCACCTCCGCACGGAAGGTGCACTTGTACGATCCACCAGGGCCAAGCACGATCCCCACCGCGCCCGCCTCGTCGCGGCGGGATACAGAGCACGTACCGCGTCCGTTCAGATCGCCATAGATATCATCCACCAGGGAGGTGAGCGTGACGTCCTCGACGCTGTGGTTAGTGACCCGCACCGTGAATTGGACAATTTCGCCCGGCTCAGGCACGCTCTGGGGCTCCGCCGACGCGAACACGGCGATGACCGGCTTCACGTCGGTAATGCTCACTGACGTTTTGTCGGCAGCCTTCGCTCGATTGCCCTCGTCGTCAGTGGCCACAGCCGTCACCGTGCCAGTCTCGCGGTCCCCGGCGTTACCAATCACGTCCGCTCTGAAGCTACACGTGTACACACCGCCAGGACCGAGCACGGACCGTGCCGCAATAGTGGTACCGAACGCTCCTTCCTCGCTCGTGGGTGATACAGAGCAGGTACCCCGCCCATTCAGGTCCCCATGAACTTCGTCCACCAGCGACGTAAGCCTGACTTCCTCGACACTGTCGTTGGTAACACGTATCACGAACAGGACCGTGCCTCCGGGCTCAGTCACACTGGCAGGCGTGGCCACCTTTCTTACTGCAATCCGTGGCAGCATGTCTGCCACGGTCACGGTATCGCTATCGGCAGACTTGGTCTTGTTCCCCTCGTCATCGGTCACAACAGCCGTCACCGTATCGGTCTCACTGTCCCCAGCGTTGCCGGTCACCTCTGTGCTGAAGGTGCACTCGTACGATCCACCAGGGCTGAGTGTAAGCCCAACCACACCTGCCCCTTCCCGGCGGGTTACCGAGCACGTCCCCCGCCCGTTCAGGTCTCCATGGATGTCATCCAGCAAAGAAGTAAGCGTGACATCTTCGACACTGTGGTTCGTGATCCGTACCGTGAACCGGACCGTATCGCCCGGCTCCGGCACGCTGCGGGGCTCCACCGACTTGAACACAGCAATGACCGGCTGCACATCGGATATGCGCACCATGGCGCTGCCAGAAGCTTCGATCTGATTCCTCTCGTCGTCGACAGCCACAGCCGTGACCGTACGCGTCCCGATCCCGCCGGCGTGGTCTCTTGCGTTGCCGGCTACGTCTGCGCTAAAGGTGCACTCGTACCACCCACCGACGCCCAGGGCTATCCCTTCAGGGGGCACAGAGCAGCTACCCCGTCCATTCAAGTTCCCACCCGACCCTCCAACCGGCTCTCCGGAGCCGACGTCAGCGCCGGCCAGGTTGTCCACGAGGGAGGTCAGGCTGACACCCTCGACACTGTGGTTGCTGACCCGCACCGTGAACTGGACCGGGCCCCCGGGCTCTGGCACACTGCTCGGAGAGGCCGTCGTTGCAACCGAAATCTGTGGAAGCACGTCAGTGATGGCCACGGTAGCGCTGCCGGAGGCCTTGACGCTATTACCCTCGTCATCGGCAGCAAGGGCGGTCACCGTGCCAGAGCCGACGGTGTCGGCGCTGGCGTTTCCAAAGACGTCGCCGGAGAAAGTACAACGATACGATTCGCCTGGGGCCAATGCTATCCCTTCCGGCGGCACAAAGCAGTCACCCCGTCCGCTCAGGTCCCTGGCCATCTCCCCATGCGCCCTGCCCGAGTCCGAATAGAGATCATCCTTCAAAGCAGTGAGAGTGACCTCCTCCACGCTGTTGTTGGTGACTCGAACCGTAAATTTGACCATGTCGCCCGGTTCAGGAACACTGCTGACACTCGCCGTTCTGACCACACTGATCGTTGGCAGTACATCGGTGATTCCTACTGTCGCGCTGGCGGAGATCCGGGCTATGTTTCCCTCGTCATCGGCAGCAATTACCGTCACCGCACGACTCTCACCATCCCCGGCGTTGCCGACAACGTCGCTATGGAAGGTGCATTCATAGAACTCACCAGGACCCAGCTTGATCCCCTGCCGGGGCATGGCTGCTGGCAGACCGGGTCCGAACACTTTGCAGGAGCCCTGTCCATCCAGGTCACCGTGCGCGTCATCAACCAGAGCGGTGAGCGTAACATCCTCGACACCGCTATTCGTCACGCGCACCGTGAACTGGACCACACCCCCTGGCTCAGGCACACGGTTCGGATTGGCCATCGTGGAGATCGCGATGGAAGGTGGCATCGGCAGCGCGCTCACCAAGGCCTGAGCACGTTTCTCCTGTTCTGCATTGGCCTGCAACGCAACCGCGACTGCAGTTTCGGCCGAATCTGCGGTCACAGGGGCGGCCGGCTTAACGACCACCGTTGTGGCCTTGTCCTGCAACGTCGGTGCGTCCTTACTGCGGGCTTGGGGAAGCCCATCCAGTGCCGACAGAGAGCTTTTCTGATCGGCAATCAAAGCCACCAGATCATCCGCCAATGGCACAGCCACCGCGGGTGGCAAGCCCTTGACACCAGCCAAGGCAGCTTCAGTCTGTCTTGTCATCGCCTCAACGACCGTCAGGTCCACGGAACCCCGGACCGTCAAAGCCTCCACCTCATCCAGCCGACGCCGGGCAAAGCGCAAGTGCAGCCGGGGCTCCTCGCGAGCCGGGGCCAGCCACAACCAGGTGTCCTCTGTTGCCAGTTTGATGGTGTGGAGTGGTGAACCGGGTAGCGTTTCACCCACGGTGTCCACCAACACCGTAAGAGAGAGAAGGATTATGAAAATCGCACCGAACCCTACAACCGCCCAGCGCCAACGAGAGGGAACGTCTGAGGCAGTAGAGCGGAGTTGAGACCGGGCCTCGACCGCACCCAGCAAGCGTGCCTCAATCCTAGCCTTGGCTTGTGGCGCCAAAATGGGTTTGGGGATGGCCCACATATCCTCGGCCGCCAGCAGCAAAGGCTCCAGCTCACCAGCCAAGTCCGGGTACCGGGCCAGGCAGTTCCACATCGTAGCCTTGCCAGCAGCAATCTGCGACAAGCACTGATCCAGAATCGAATCGAGTGTTCTGGTCATCTATTGGGCCCTGTCCACTTGATCATGAGGCAGAACCGTGCGCTGCAGCCGGGACAGAGATGCCAGGGCACGATGCTGGAGCGCCTTGACAGCACCGACGGTCTTGCCTAGTGTTTCAGCGACCTCCGCCAGACTCATATCCTCGATAAAGCGCAATAGGATCACATCACGCTGGTCATTGGTCAGTTCGGCAACCAGGTCCATGGCTGTTTTCCACTGGGATTTGGCAGCGACAATGTCCTCGGGCAAAGGGTCGTCTGCCGGTATCGTATCAACCAGCAACACCTCCTGGCGACGCTGTTGCCGTCGCCAATAGTCAACGGTCCGGGCGTGAGCGATGCGATAGAGCCACGCCCGAAAAGGTGCACCGGTCGGCTCGTAGTTGGGCAATCCCTCCAGAGCCTTGAGAAAAACCTGAGCAGTCAGATCCTCGGCGACGGCAACATCTCTTACGCGGGCAAACACGTAGCGGTAAATCAAATCGACATGGCGTCGATACAGCTCCCCAACCGCTCGCTTGTCCCCTCGCTTGGCCAATTGCACCAAGCGGGCCTCGCCATGGTCTCCTCGAGGTCTCGCCCGCTTGCCTCCTCGCCCGGCTAAGGCGATGAGGCGAACCTTCGTATGCTCTTTCCGAGATACCGTACTCTCGGACGCGTTTAGGGATTTGTCGGCATCCACTTGTATACCGTTCAGTCTCCGAAAAGGATACGGGCTGGAGCCCCTGCTTGTTGGGCCCTGCTGGCACAACACCAGAAGATCGCCTGACATTGGGCCCTGCCCGCGTGAACCCGGTACCAGACCCTACCATGCTCGCAACGTGAAGCTGCCAGCCCAGCCCTCCTGGAGGTAGTTGCTAGAGTGCAATCCCCTCCCCCTTTCGCACGGGACCGGCGCCTGGCAGTGCAAGCGAACTTGCAATAGGTCTCACCCGGGATCATAGCACAGTTCTTGCCAGTAGTCAACGAGACTCCGTCCCGCGACAGCCTGCCGCCCGTGATCACACAGGCCACGGACTCGGTTGACAACGTCGCTTCTCCATTCTATAATGACTCCAGCTATTGGGTCCTGCCGGCTTTGCCGATTCCAGACGGGAGATGAAGGTGTCCGAAGGATTCGGACCCGACCGTACAACCTGTGATCCCACTATGACCACGCCTCACTACCTCGTCCTGTACCAAGTTGGCGAACTGGCCCAACGCATCGAGACCGCTTGGGCCATGCTGGCCCCGTGTCAGCTCTGCCCCCACCGCTGCGGCGTGAACCGTCTGAAGGGCGAGCGCGGCATCTGTCGCATGGACAATCGACCCAAGGTCTCGAGCTGGAATCTGCATCTCTGGGAAGAGCCACCCATAAGCGGAACGCGGGGGTCGGGTACCATCTTCTTTTCGGGGTGTACCGGCCGCTGCAGGTTCTGCCAAAACTACCCCATCAGCCAGATTGGGTACGGAGATGCAGTAAGCGTGCACAGGCTAGCGGCCATGATGTTGGAGCTTCAGCGTAAAGGAGCCCACAACATCAACTTTGTGACCCCCACCCACTTCATGCCGCACATCCTCGCCGCCCTGCCGCAAGCCATCGAGGGCGGCTTGCGGCTGCCCCTGGTCTACAATACCAGCGGCTACGAGCGCGTTGAGGCCCTGCGCTTGCTGGAGGGTGTGGTGGACCTCTGGCTGCCAGACAGCAAGTACGCCGACGACACTACCGCCCGCAGGCTGTCTGGTTTCGAGAACTATGTTGAGCACAATCGGGCGGCGTTGCGGGAAATCTACCGCCAGGTGGGGGCCGGCCTGGTGCTGGACGATGCGGGTCTCGCGTCGCGGGGCATGATCATCCGCCATCTCGTCCTGCCTGGGGGATTGGCCGGCACCGTCAACGTATTGCGCTGGATCGCGGACCAGCTCTCTCCTCAAATACACGTCAGCCTGATGGACCAGTACTTTCCCGCGCACCGGGCTAGGCAACCGCAGGTTGT
>CBDUWJ010000015.1:0-16374 GCA_965370895.1 uncultured Anaerolineae bacterium
AGGAGATCGGGCCGTTGGTGCAGGGTGTGGGCGCGAACTGTGGCAGAGACCCAGCCGAGTATGCGGGCTTTCTGCAGGCCATGCACCAGGCCGCGCCTGACGCCATCTTGTGGGCCAAACCGAACGCCGGCCTGCCGAGAGTGGAAGAGGACAGAGTGGTGTACGATGCCTCGCCGGAGTACATGGGGACGATTGCCCTCCATCTCCGCGAGACTGGCGCGCAGATCATCGGTGGTTGCTGCGGCACCACCCCGGCCCACGTGGCCGCCATGGCCAAGGCATTGAAGGGATAAGAGTGTCTGGGCCCCACTACCCATTGGTTGTGTTGGGTATTGGGAACCAGATACCGATGGGGGGGGAAGATGATTGTCGAAACACTGTTGCTCCGTCTGGGCGGCGAGTCGGGCATCGACAACGCCATCTCTGCGGGCGACGTGCTCACTTTGGCCGTGGCCCGGAGCGGCTACCACGTCCACACCTTTCGCACCTATCCCGCCGAGATAAAGGGCGGGCCGGTGATGTTCCAGCTTCGGGCCGGCGTTAGGCGTGTGCCGTCCCTGGGCGACCAACTGGACGTCTTGCTCGCCTTCAACGAGCAAGCCTGGGACCTGCACCACGATGCGCTGCGGCCCGATGGCGTGCTCATCTACGATCCGGGCGAGCAGGGCGCGCCGGAAGGATTCGGGGGCACAGCCTTTGGCATCCCGCTGGACCAGATGGCCCGCGACCTGAACCTGCGCAAGGGCAAGAACCTGATTGCACTGGGCGCTCTGTCGGCCCTGTTCGCTTTTGATTTTCAGGAACTGCAGGCGACGGTCAAGGACAAATACGGCAGAAAGCGCCCGCAGTTCATCGAAAGCAACCGCATGGCCTTGCTGGCTGGATACCAATGGGTGAAGGACAACATCGAGGAACAGGTCCCCATCCAGCTGGCGCCGCCTGATCCGGCGCACGAGCCGGAATTGGTCATGTCCGGCAACCGGGCCATCGTCGCTGGCGCACTGTCGGCTGGGTGCCGATTCTTTGCTGGCTACCCCATCACCCCCGCCTCCGACATCCTGGAGGAGATGGCCAGGCGCCTACCGGAGGTGGGCGGGGCCATCCTCCAGACCGAGGACGAAATCGCAGCGATTGGCAGCGTGGTGGGCGCTTCTGTCGCCGGAGTCAAAGCCATGACAGCCACCAGCGGTCCCGGCTTTTCCCTCATGCAGGAGATGCTCGGCCTGGCCACCATGGCCGAGGTACCGGTGGTGGTGGTCAACTCGATGCGGGCCGGCCCCAGCACGGGGATGCCCACCAAGATGGAGCAGGCCGACCTGAACATCGCCCTGTACGGGGGTCACGGCGAGGCGCCACGCATCGTCCTGGCAGCCCGATCGGTACGAGACTGCTTCTACCAGGCCATGCAGGCTTTCTATCTGTCCGAGACCTTCCAGATGCCGGTGATCCTGCTCACGGACCAGTCGCTTTCCCACCGCACCGAGACCCTGCCCATGCCCGACCCGAACCTGGTGCCAGTGGTCGAGCGAATGCGTCCCACCGCCGAGGACGTCCAGGCCTATGCGCGATACCGACTGACCGAGAGCGGTATCTCGCCGATGGGCATACCGGGCTTTGACCCGACGCCCTTTACCGCCACCGGCCTGGAACACGACGAACAGGGCACACCCAACTACACACCGGCCATGCACACCGCCCAGTTGGACAAACGCGGCCGCAAATTCGAGATTGTGGCCGAGGCCCTGTGCGGGTTGGAACCGCCGCTGGGCTGCACCAGCTATGGCGTCCCAGAAGCGGAGGCGGAGGTAGGCGTCCTGGCCTGGGGCTCTACCGTGGGCGTCGTCCGCGAGGCGGTGGAGGAGATGGCGGCTGAAGGGTACCCGGTCGCCGCTCTCGTGCCAGCCGTGATCAACCCCCTTCCGGCCGACCGCATCCTGCAATTTGCCAGTCGCCTCCAGGCAGTGATCGCGCCCGAAGTCAACCGCACTGGGCAGTTTGCCGCCTGGGTCAAAGCCCAGACTGAGCTACATCTGATCTCGCTCAACAAGTACGGAGGCCTGCCCTTCACCCCCCAGGAGATCCGGGCCAAGGTGATGGAGTTCCTGGTTTCCAAGCCTGCAGAGCCCACTCCAGAGCCTGAGCCGGTCAAGGAGGTGGCCCATGGCTAGGAAGAAAGCCCCGCTCAAGGCTCAAGACTACAAGTCCAACGTCAAGCCAACTTGGTGTCCCGGCTGTGGCGACTATGGCGTATTGGCCGCGCTCTTCCAGGCAATGGCGAGATTGGAGCTAGATCCGTCCAGGACGGTCGTGGTGTCCGGCATCGGCTGCTCCAGCCGGCTGCCCTTCTTTGTGCGGACCTACGGGTTCCAGACAGCGCATGGGCGCGTATTGCCCGTGGCCACGGGGCTGAAGGTCGCCAACCCGGACCTGACGGTGATCGCCGTCGGCGGGGATGGCGACGGGTTCAGCATCGGCGCAGGGCACCTGGCCCACGCCGTGCGCCGCAACCCCGACATCACATACGTGGTGATGGACAATGAGGTGTACGGCCTGACCAAGGGCCAGACCTCGCCGACCTCTCCACTGGGCTTCAAGACCAAGACGACGCCCTACGGCTCGTCGGACGCCCCTATCAACCCCATGGCCTGGGTGTTGGCCTGCGGCGTGAGTTTCGCCGCCCGGGGTTTCTCCAGCGATCCCAAGGCCCTCACCAACCTGATCGTGAAGGGCATTCAGCATCCTGGCTTTTCCCTGATCCAGACCATGAGCCCCTGCCCTACCTTCTACAACACCTTGGACCTATGGCGGGGCAAAATCAAAGACCTGCCCGACGACCACGACCCCAGCGACCGGATGCAAGCCATGGCCCAGGCTTTCCGTGATGAAACGATCCCCGTGGGCTTGTTCTACCGAGAGGTCCGCCCCACGCTGGAAAGCCACACCCGCGTCACCGACCACCCCATGAAGGCGAACGGGCATGACTTTGACGTGCGGGCGCTGCTGGAGATCTACCGCTAGACCCCAGAGAGCCCGGTACGTGAACCGGGCGGGCAGTCACAGCCGACCCAGGCTCACTGTGCTGACTCCCCCAGCGTGGAGCTCACCACGCCGCAAGCTGCGGCGTGGCAAACGCTCGATCCCGGAGCACCAAAACGACAGCAAAGGACCCGACCTTCATGCGCCGGGTCCTGCTTGATTGGTCTAATTTCAGTTGCCGCGCGCCGTGTGGCGCGTGTTGCGCCTTTGTCATGGCGCCGACTAGATTGCACGCGGTACGGAACAGGCAGTGCTGAGTTCGAACTATGTCAAATGCTCGCCGCCTGTCACGAAGATCGCCTCCCCCGTGACAAAATCGGACTTGAGCAAGTAGACCATAGTCCTGGCGATCTCCCCCGGTGAGCCCACGCGCTCGAGCGGGATGGCCTCGGCAAGCTGATCGAGATAGACCTGGTCCTTGCCCGGCGGCGGAAGGATGGCGCCAGGGGCGATGGCGTTGACCTGGATGTTCGGCGCCAACGCCAGGGCCAAACCCTTGGTCATGGCCAGCACGCCCGCCTTGGTCAGGCTATAAGATAGGTAGCCAGGGTCAGGCCGGAGACCCCGCCAATCGGCGATATTGACGATGTGACCACGCCGCTCGTGGCCCACGTGCACGGCAAACGCCTGGCTCAGGAAAAAGGGCGATTTGAGGTTGATGCCAAAGTGTCTGTCCCAACCGGCCTCTGTCGTGTGTGCCAGATCGGCGGCCTCAAAGATGGCCGCGCTGTTGACCAGGATGTCCACCTGGCCAAAGTGGGCCGCCGCACGTTCGATCAGGGCTGGTGCCTGACTGGGCTGGGACAAATCCCCCTGCACCGCGAGAGCATCACTGCCCAGATCCCTGATCATAGCCACGGTCTCCTCCGCCGGACCGGAAGATGAGTTGTAGTGAACGGCCAGCCGGACTCCTTCCTCCGCCAGGGCCAGGGCCAATGCCTTGCCCAAGCGCACTGCCCCACCGGTGACCACTGCTACTCGACCATCAAGCTCCATAGTACGTCGCTCCTTTCTTTCGAGTGCGCATATGCGCTGCGTGCGGCCAGCGCACCTCAACGATAGATAGTATCGGGAAAAAGCGTGTTCCTGGCTGTAAGAGTGCTCACCACGCCGGGTCTGGACACCACCTGCCCTGCCCACAAGCGGGCTGGCGTTGGGATCTGGAATCGTTGCGTTTGCCATTTGACACATGGGGAAGAAAGGTGTATAATTAACGCGCGTTAGTAACACGAGTTAGTAACGCGCGTTACTAACTCGTTGGTGAGTGACGAAGACCAGTCAGGAGGCTGTATTGGCTCGCAGACAGGCCAGGAGTAGGGACGTAGCCAAGCTGGCCGGCGTATCGCGCACAACCGTCTCATTCGTACTGAACGACGTGCCGGGCGTCAAGATCACCGAGGAGACGCGACAGCGCGTGCTGCAAGCCGCCCGCGAGCTCGACTACTACCCCACTGCTGCTGCTCGCTCCCTGGCCAGCGGCAAGACCCATCGTATTGGCCTGATCCTGGGCGAGGGACAGGACCGCCTCGCCGCCGACGCCTTCCTGCCCACATTCCTGCAGGGCGTGACCTCTTCTGTGCACCGGCGTGGCTACCTTCTCGTGGTGCAACTGGCCGAAGACGTTCCCAGCCACGAGGCATATGTCAAGCTGATCCGCGAGCAGCAGGTAGATGGCCTGATCCTGTCTGGCCCCAACTCGGATGATCCGTTACTGCCCCAACTGGCAGAAGAGAGGTTCCCGCTGATCTTGCATGGCCGGCTGAACGGCCACGATTTGCCCAGTGTGGATGTGGACAACCGCGCAGCAGCCTACCAGGCGGTGATCTATCTGATCGGCCTGGGGCACCGCCGCATCGGCTTCATCTCCAACGCTCCCCTCTCCTACTCCGGCACCCAACAGCGCTTTGCCGGTTACAGACAGGCACTGGCTGAACATGACATTCCTCACAACCCCGAGCTGATAAAAACGGCTGCCTTTCTTCCCGAAGCGGGACAGGCTGCGATGGAAGGGCTGTTGGACCTGGCCGAGCGGCCGACGGCGGTGTTTGCCGCCAGTGACGTGGTGGCCCTGGGGGCAATGAGTGCCATCCACAACGCCGGCCTTCGCATTCCCGACGATGTATCAATCGTTGGCTTTGATGACATCTTTCTGGCCGCCCACGCCCATCCGCCTCTGACGACCGTCAGAGTGCCGGCCTATGGCCTGGGATGGACCGCCGCGGAAGTTCTCATTGCACTCATCGAGGGCGATGAAGAGATAGCCTCCGTGACGTTAGAGACGGAGCTGGTGATTCGAGAGTCCTGTGGCGCAAAGCAAGCCGCAGGTACCTGAGCACCAGCCTTTTTTTGAGGGCCGGCCAGCGTACACCCTGCCGATCCGCACGCAGCAGTGCAATGGACAGGGATGGTAGCACAGCCACCCACTGCGCTGCGCCGGGCACCCGCCGCGCAGCGCCAGGCACCCGCCGCGCAGCGCCGGGCACCCTCGTTCACCGAAAGGAGGTGATGAACCGTCACATAATCACGACTCAAGCACGCTGCCACCGAGTGGCAGCCAACCGCACGCTGGAAGGACCTTCGGTCCTTCCCATCACAAGCAAGAAAAAAGAAAGTTTGGAGGAGAGTAAAAAATGAAACGCTCACTGTTTACAATTCTGGCTCTGCTGGTGGTCGTCGGCATGGTCTTGGCTGCTTGCGGAGGGACAACCGCGCCAGAGCCGACAGAAGCTCCTGCAGCCGAGCCGACCAAGGCGCCCGAAGCGCCATCAACGGGGGACAAGCCGTACGCGGGCGAGACCGTCGTCATATTCACGGCTGCCGGAGAGGAACAAGCGGTGCTGTTCGAGAAGAACTTTGTCGACTTTGAAGAGCGCACTGGCATCGACGTCGTGGTCGAGCGTTCCGGGGACTTTGAGACCCTGGCCGTGGTCCGATCCGAAGCCGGTGACCCATACGACATCCTGAACTTCCCGCAGCCAGGCCTGATGGCCGACATGGCCCGCGATGGCTTCCTGGTCGACCTGGGAGAATTCCTGGACGACGACTACATGAAGACACAATACTCCCAGTCCTGGCTTGACCTGGGCTCAGTGGACGGGAGCCTGGCCGGCGTGTGGCACGGCGCCGATGTCAAGAGCCTGGTCTGGTACCCGAGGCCTGAGTTTGAGGCAGCCGGCTACGAGATCCCCGAGACCTGGGACGAGCTGCTGGCGCTCAATGATCAGATCGTCGCCGATGGTGGCGTGCCCTGGTGCATCGGCATCGAGAGCAGTGGCGCGACCGGCTGGGTTGGCACCGACTGGATTGAGGACATCATGCTGCGCACCCAACCACCAGAGAAGTATGACCAATGGACGCGCGGCGAACTCAAATTCGAATCCCCGGAGGTCAAAAACGCTTTCGATGTCATGGGGAACATCTGGTTCAACCCGGACTATGTCTACGGTGGCACCACCTCCATCCTCACCGTCCCCTTTGGTGATTCACCAACCCCACTGTTCGACGATCCGCCAAGCTGCTGGCTGCACCGCCAGGCCAGCTTCATCTCCAACTTCTTCCCGGAGGGCACGAAAGTTGGCCCAGACGGAGACGTCAACTACTTCTACCTGCCGCCCATTGACTCTGCATACGGCAAGCCAGTGCTCGGCTCTGGTAACCTGGTCAGCCTGGCCAAGGACACGCCAGCCGGGCGCGAGGTTATCAAATTCATGACCACCGGCGAGTCCGTTAGAGCTGAGGTTGAGGAAGGCAAGACGGTCTCACCACACCTGGACGCAAGCCTGGACTGGTACCCCGACGACGCCACACGCGGTTTTGCGGAGATCCTGATGGCTGCGGATACCTTCCGCTTTGACGGTAGCGACCTGATGCCCGGCGCTGTGGGCACGGGCAGCTTCTGGACCGGCATCGTCGACTGGGTCAGTGGCGAAGACCTGGATGGCGTCCTGCAAGCTATCGACGCCAGTTGGCCCGAAGCAGCAGCCCCCGCAGCCGAAGCACCCGCAGAAGAACAGCAATACGCGGGCGAGGAGGTCGTCATATTCACGGCTGCCGGAGAGGAACAAGCGGTGCTGTTCGAGAAGAACTTTGTCGACTTTGAAGAGCGCACTGGCATCGACGTCGTGGTCGAGCGTTCCGGGGACTTTGAGACCCTGGCCGTGGTCCGATCCGAAGCCGGTGACCCATACGACATCCTGAACTTCCCGCAGCCAGGCCTGATGGCCGACATGGCCCGCGATGGCTTCCTGGTCGACCTGGGAGAATTCCTGGACGACGACTACATGAAGACACAATACTCCCAGTCCTGGCTTGACCTGGGCTCAGTGGACGGGAGCCTGGCCGGCGTGTGGCACGGCGCCGATGTCAAGAGCCTGGTCTGGTACCCGAGGCCTGAGTTTGAGGCAGCCGGCTACGAGATCCCCGAGACCTGGGACGAGCTGCTGGCGCTCAATGATCAGATCGTCGCCGATGGTGGCGTGCCCTGGTGCATCGGCATCGAGAGCAGTGGCGCGACCGGCTGGGTTGGCACCGACTGGATTGAGGACATCATGCTGCGCACCCAACCACCAGAGAAGTATGACCAATGGACGCGCGGCGAACTCAAATTCGAATCCCCGGAGGTCAAAAACGCTTTCGATGTCATGGGGAACATCTGGTTCAACCCGGACTATGTCTACGGTGGCACCACCTCCATCCTCACCGTCCCCTTTGGTGATTCACCAACCCCACTGTTCGACGATCCGCCAAGCTGCTGGCTGCACCGCCAGGCCAGCTTCATCTCCAACTTCTTCCCGGAGGGCACGAAAGTTGGCCCAGACGGAGACGTCAACTACTTCTACCTGCCGCCCATTGACTCTGCATACGGCAAGCCAGTGCTCGGCTCTGGTAACCTGGTCAGCCTGGCCAAGGACACGCCAGCCGGGCGCGAGGTTATCAAATTCATGACCACCGGCGAGTCCGTTAGAGCTGAGGTTGAGGAAGGCAAGACGGTCTCACCACACCTGGACGCAAGCCTGGACTGGTACCCCGACGACGCCACACGCGGTTTTGCGGAGATCCTGATGGCTGCGGATACCTTCCGCTTTGACGGTAGCGACCTGATGCCCGGCGCTGTGGGCACGGGCAGCTTCTGGACCGGCATCGTCGACTGGGTCAGTGGCGAAGACCTGGATGGCGTCCTGCAAGCTATCGACGCCAGCTGGCCCCAGTAATCGACCGGATGTTGGATGATGGTGTGCTACACTGAAAGGTTGGCCACCTAGGTAGTGAAGCAGGGCAGTTGAGTGCTGCGCTGCCCTGCTTCTTCTCCTCTTTACCCTGGTTGCAGGAGGAAAAATACTGTGGAACAGACAGAGCAAAGAAGAGGCATCGCAGACTGGCTTACGACTGGACCTCTGCGCGTAGGGGTGTCCCTTGTCGTGCCGGTGATCGCATTCTTGCTCCTGCGCTGGAGCTTTATCTTCATGCGCGACAGCGAGGCATCCAAGTTCCTCATTGGTCTGGTTGCCCTGATAGTCGGAGTGCTCGGCGTGTGGCTGATATACTTTGCCACTGATGAACTGGTATCACTGCTCCCTGAGAATCTCAAAGAGCGCGTGCGGCCGTACGTATTTGTCGGGCCGGCGATGGTGGTCCTGGCGATATATGTGGTTTTCCCCGCTGTGAACACCCTCTATTTCAGTTTCCTGGACGCCAAGTCAGACAACTTTGTCGGCCTGGAGAACTATGTCTTTTCCTTCACCGACCCGGCAATGTTGATCGTGCTAAGGAACAACCTGCTATGGCTGATCTTCGCGACGAGCTTTGCGGTAGGGCTGGGGTTGGTCATCGCCGTGATGGCCGATCGCATCGGCAGATGGGAGTCGGTAGTAAAATCACTCATCTTCCTGCCGATGGCGATCTCTGCCGTCGGAGCAAGCGTGATCTGGAAATTCGTCTACGCTTACCAGCCCCCGGGCCGGACCCAGATCGGCCTGTTGAACGCCGTCGTCGTGGCGCTGGGCGGCGAGCCGCTGGGCTGGCTGCTCATACGCCCCTGGAACAACTTCTTTCTGATCATCGTCATGATCTGGTTGCTGACCGGTTTCTGTATGGTGGTCCTCTCTGCGGCGGTGAAAGGCGTGCCCGGGGAACTGCTCGAAGCGGCCCGCATCGATGGTGCAAGCGAGGTACGGATATTCTTCTCGGTCATCATTCCCAGCATCCGGGGAACGCTGCTGACCATCACCACCACCGTGTTGATCATGGTGATCAAGGTCTTTGACATCGTGTTTGTCATGACCAGCGGGCAATTTGGGACAGAAGTAATCGCTAACAGGATGTTTGCCGAGATGTTCAAATTCCGGAATTTCGGACGCGGCAGCGCCTTGGCCATCCTCCTCTTCATAGCGATTATTCCCTTCATAATCTACAATCTTCGCAGCGTACGCGAAGCCAGGAGGTGAACCGATGACTGTATCCACAAAAACAGGGAAGCGTGCCGGGCGAAATGATCCACGGAGAATCCTGTCATCCGCGCCACTATGGATCGCGCTGGCGCTGATCGGCTTCATCTGGACGTTGCCCACAGTTGGCTTGCTGGTCAGCTCTTTCCGGCCAGCGGCGGACCTACAGACATCCGGCTGGTGGACGGCAATCACCCATCCCTTTGCCGAAACCACCCGCTGGACGTTGGAGAACTATCAGACCGTTCTCACCGCAGAGGGGATGGGCACCGCCTTCCTGAACAGCCTTCTCGTCACGATCCCTTCCGTAGTGATTCCCATCACCATCGCCGCCTTTGCGGCCTACGCCTTTGCCTGGCTAGACTTTCCAGGACGCGGCTTTTTGTTTGCTCTGGTGGTGGCCTTGATGGTCGTGCCCCTGCAGACGGCACTGATCCCCATGCTGCGTCTGTATGTGCGCTTTGACCTGGCTGGCACCTATCTAGGGGTGTGGCTCTTCCACACGGGCTTTGGCCTGCCATTGGCCATATTCCTGCTATTCGGCTACATCTCCTCGCTGCCCGGCGAGATCATCGAATCAGCTCACATTGACGGCGCTTCACCCTTTACGACCTTCACCAGACTGATCTTGCCCCTGTCGGTACCGGTAATCGCCTCTTTTGCCATCTTCCAGTTCCTCTGGGTATGGAACGACCTGCTGGTCGCCCTTGTCTTCTTGGGCACAGGACGGGAAGTCATGGTCGTGACGTCCCAATTGTCGGCTTTGGTGGGCGAGAGAGGTCAGGACTGGCACATTCTGACGGCTGGGGCGTTTGTCACCATGCTCGTCCCCTTGATCGTCTTTTTCTCGCTCCAGCGCTACTTTGTGCGCGGCTTGACGGCCGGCTCGGTGAAGGGCTAGGTAGCACCTGCTAACTGCACAGCTCGCACAGATGCAGCGAACAGGCGCGAATTCCATACACTCACAAAGCAGGGTGACTGCGGTCCCGTTGCCCTGCTTTGCCGTGGCGCCCCACTGAATGCCCACAGTCTTCCACGCAGCACGTCTCACGTGATGAAGAGGAATCTTCAAATGCAAGAAGTCACTCATCTTCCCGTCAACGTCATCCAGGACTTCATGATCGACGTCTTTGAGGCCCTTGGCACGCCCCCGGAGGATGCCCGCATCTGCGCTGACGTACTCATCACCTCCGATCTGCGGGGCATCGAATCACACGGCGTGGGCCGCCTCAAGTACTACTATGACCGCATCCAGGCCGGCCAGCACCGCACCGAGACCGACATCGAAATCGTCAAAGAGACCGAGACCACAGCAGTGATAGACGGCCACCATGGCATGGGCCACGTCATCGCCTATCGCTCCATGCGGATGGCCATGGACAAGGCCAAACATCACGGTCTGGGGGCGGTCGCCGTGCGCAATGGCACCCATTACGGCATCGCTGGCTACTATCCCCTAATGGCGGCCAAAGAGGGCATGATGGGGTTGTGTCTCACCAATGCCCGCCCAGCCATCGCGCCCACTTTTGGCGCCGAGCCGATGCTGGGCACCAATCCTATCTCCTTCGCTGCGCCGTCCGACATGGACTACCCCTTCTGCTTCGACGCCGCTACATCCATTAGCCAGCGGGGCAAGATCGAGGTGGCAGCCCGGGCCGATTTGCCAGTCCCCGAAGGCTGGGTCATCGACGAGCAAGGCCGGCCGCTCACCGACCCCAATCAGATCCTCGATGATCTTGGCAAAGCCACGGCCGCGTTCCTGCCATTGGGTGGTGCAGGCGAGCTGTTCGCCGGCTACAAGGGTTACGACCTGGCGACGATGGTTGAGATCCTCTCCGCTTCGCTGTGTGGCGGGATGTTCATCAAGGATCTGCTTGGCTTTGCGGATGACGGCTCCCGCCGGCCTTTTATGCTGGGTCACTTTTTCCTGGCCGTCGACATCGAGCATTTCATTCCCCTGGAGGTGTCCAAGAACATCACCGGTCAGATCATGCGCGCCCTGCAGAACGCGCGCAAGGCGCCCGGCCAGGATCGCATCTACGTCGCCGGGGAAAAAGAGTACGACAAGGAACTGCTCATCCGCGAGCAGGGCATCCCTGTCAATCCCAACCTGCGCCGCGAGCTGCAGACCCTGCGCGACGAGCTGCGCATCTCAGGCTACCAGACTCACTTCTAGTCTGAAGATGCAGCACTTCAAGGCAAGCTTGCCCTTGCCGCCTTCAGAAGCGCCTGTGCAATCCCTGGAACAGATGATTGACGTTGCGTGCCTCGCAGTCATGTTTGAACAGACAGGCACAGCAAGAGGACCAGGCACCCGCCCCGGAGGGCCGGGCAGATAGCCTTGGAGCGAGAACTTGGGTTCGCCACGTTGGACAGCCAACGGGTGGAGCTGGAAGCGTTTCTGCAGTATTGCGAGAAGCCGCTCGAAGCAAGAACGCCCGTGTGGAAAGAGCGGAACGAAAGGCAGTAAAGGTGGACGTGCTGGAGCGTGAGCACAAGATCATCGCCCAGCACAGAACCTTGGCTGGCCTCGTCGTTTCCTCCGATTTTGCGGATATCCAGCTCAGAGAGGCAGACAAATGACAACGGATTGGTACAAGGACGCTGTCTTTTACGAGGTTTCCGTCCGTGCTTTCGCCGATGGTAATGGTGATGGCATCGGCGATCTGGCAGGGTTGACGACCAAGCTTGGTTACCTGCAAGACCTGGGTGTGGATTGCCTGTGGCTGTTGCCCATAAGCCCCTCGCCGTTGCGCGACGACGGTTACGACGTATCTGACTATAACGGCATCCATCCTGACTATGGCACCGTGGACGACTTGAGGGAACTTGTGAACCAGGCTCACCAGTGGGGGCTGCGCGTCATTGCCGACCTCATCCCCAACCACACCTCCGACCAGCATCCCTGGTTTCTGGCCTCCCGCAACCCGGTCCACCCGGAGCACAATAGGTATCGCGACTGGTACGTCTGGAGCCCCACCAACCAGCGCTACCAGGAGGCGCGTATCATCTTTCGCGATTATGAAGAGTCCAACTGGACCTGGGACCCTGTGCGGGGCGAATACTACTGGCACCGCTTCTTCCACCACCAGCCAGATCTGAACTATGACCATCCTGCCGTCCAACGGGAGATGCTCAATGTGATCGGCTTTTGGCTGGACCAGGGCGTGGATGGCTTTCGCGTGGACGCCGTGCCCTACCTCTACGAGCGAGAAGGAACCAACTGCGAGAACCTGCCCGAAACCCACGCATACCTGAAGCGACTGCGTGCCTTTGTGGACGAGCACGCTCCCGGCACCCTGCTCCTCTCCGAGGCCAACCAGTGGCCCGAGGACGTGCGCCCCTACCTTGGCGATGGCGACGAGTTTCACATGAACTTTCACTTCCCCCTCATGCCAAGACTCTACCTGGCCCTGGCCCGCGCCGACCGGACGCCGATCCTGGACATCCTGGCCCGCACTCCACCCATTCCCGACACTTGCCAGTGGGCCATCTTCCTGCGCAACCACGACGAACTCACGTTGGAAATGGTGACTGACCAGGAGCGCCAGTTCATGTGGGAGTATTACGCGCCGGAGCCGCGCATGAGACTCAATCTGGGCATCCGCCGTCGCCTGGCCCCGCTGCTGGACAACGACCGGGCCCGCATCGAACTCGCCCACTCTCTGCTGTTCACCCTGCCTGGTTCACCCGTGATCTATTATGGTGACGAGATCGGCATGGGCGATGATATCTGGCTGGAGGACCGCGACGGCGTGCGCACACCGATGCAGTGGTCCGCTGCCCCCAACGCCGGGTTTTCCGCGGCAGATCCAAAAGACCTCTATACCCCGGTGATCGAAGATGAGACCTACGGCTACCGGCGGGTCAACGTGGAGGCCCAGCGCGCCGACCCCGGTTCTCTGCTGAACCGCCTGCGAGAGATGATCTCGGTCCGGAAGAGCCATTCCGCTTTGACCCGGGGGGATATCATCTTCCTGGAGCCCAGTAACCGGGCGGTGCTGGCCTACCTGCGCGGCCACGGCGACGAGACGGTTCTGGTCGTGAACAACCTGTCAGCAGACGCTCAGACAGTCGATTTGGACTTGAGTGCCTTTGCGGGCGCCGAACCTACCGACCTGTTCACGGACAATAGACTCCCCCCCCTCACCGCCATGCCTTACCGGCTGGAGATGGGCAGGTATCAGTACCGCTGGCAAAGACTGTAGGGAGGGGAGACGCCTGATATCGATACTTCTTCCCTTTTACACGCACCAGCGATATCCTGCACCAGTTCGCCGAATCCGCGGGATTCGTTGCAGGTCCGCTGTCAGCCCCGTAACCCCCTTCCTCATGAACCTGTTGTCCCAGGTGCACCCAGTCCTGGGCAAACCACCCTGTTCATGGTCCTGGGACGAGCCCTGGTTCCTGTAAATGCGCATTCCCTTTGACAGTCTATCTGCGACATGATATACTGGTACAGTGGCACCGCCGTGACGCAACAAAAAGGACGTTCATGCAACAGTCTCCGATCTTGCAGACGAAACTGTACGTTCCGCCCATCCGGCGCCGGTTGGTCTCTCGCCTGCGCCTGGTTGAGCGCCTGAATGAGGGTCTGAATCGCAAGCTGATCCTCATCTCCGCTCCGGCCGGCTTTGGCAAGACCACGCTGGTCAGCGAATGGGTCCAAGCAATGGGCAGAGCTGCCCCGCCCATAGCCATCGCCTGGCTCTCGCTGGATGAAGGCGACAACGACCCGGCGCGTTTCCTGGCTTACATGATCGCTGCCTTGCGGACCATCGAGGCCAACATCGGGAAAGGAGCGTTGAGCGCACTTCAATCCCCTCAGCCACCGCCGACCGAGGCCGTCCTGACCTCTCTGATTAACGAGGTTACCGCCATCCCCGACAGAATCATCTTCATCCTCGACGACTACCACTTGATAGAATCGTCGCCGGTTGACGATGCCCTTAGCTTCCTGCTCGAACACCTACCACCGCAGATGCATCTGGTCATCGCCACCCGTGACGATCCACACCTGCCCCTGGCCCGTCTGCGGGCCCGGGGCCAATTGACCGAACTGCGTGCCACGGACTTGCGTTTTTCTTCCGCCGAAGCCGCCGAATTTCTCAACCAGGTGATGGGCCTGGACCTTTCGGCGGAGGACATTGCCGCGCTGGAAACCCGGACAGAGGGTTGGATTGCCGGTCTGCAACTGGCCGCCATTTCAATGCAAGGACGCAAGGACGCCTCCAGCCTCATCAAATCTTTTACCGGCAGCCACCGTTTTGTCCTGGACTACCTGATTGAAGAGGTCCTGGAACAGCAGTCCGAAAGCGTCCAGACTTTTCTACTGCAAACCGCCGTCCTCGACCAATTGACCGGCTCCTTGTGCGATGCTGTACGATATGGCGGAGCCAAATCGCCGACCGGCCAGGACAACGGCCAAGCGATCCTGGAAATGTTAGAACACGCCAACCTGTTCATCGTCCCTCTGGATAGGGTACGACAATGGTACCGTTATCACCATCTGTTTGCTGATTTATTGCGTCAGCGGTTACGCCAAACCCATCTGGAACAGATTCCAACGCTACACAGCCGGGCCAGCGAATGGTACGAGCGGAACGGTCTGCCGTCCGATTCGATCCGCCACGCGCTTGCCGCTGAGGATTTCGAGCGAGCGGCGGACCTGACTGAGTTGGCATGGCCAGCAATGAGTGGCAGTTTTCAGTTAATCGAGTGGCGTGGCTGGGTGAAGGCACTGCCAGACGACCTGGTCCGTGCCAGGCCTGTGCTCAGCGTTGCGTATGCCCAGGCATTGTTGAATGCTGGCAAGCTGGAGGCCGCCGAAGCCCGATTACTGGACGTCGAACGGTGGCTAGACCCGACAACTGACACAAGTGAGCGATTGGAAGACCCAGCGACCAAAATGGTCGTCGTGGACGAAGATCAGTTTCGTTCTCTACCAGCATCGCTAGCCGCCGCTCGTGCCTATCATGCCCTGGCCATTGGCGATGTACCCGGCACCGTCAAGTACGCTCAACGAGCACTCGACCTCTTCCCAGAGGGAGACCATTCCTGGCGCGCATCGCTAACTGCGCTCCTGGGGCTCACATACTGGGCGCACGGAGACCTGGAGACAGCCCACCGGACCCTCTCCGATGGCCTGGGCAGCATGCAGAGAGCTGGAAACATCCCTGGCGCAATCGGCGGCACATTTGTCCTGGCTGATATACAGATGACACTAGGTCATCTCCACGAGGCTGTAAGGGCATATGAGCACGCATTGCAGCTTGCGACTGAGCACGGCGAACCAATGCCCTTGGGAACGGAGGACGTGTATACGGGAATAAGCGGGCTACACCGTGAACGGGGCGATCTAGAAGCTGCTGCACAAGACTTACTGACAGGCAAGAAGCTGGGCGAGCAAGTTGAGTTACCGGATTGGCAGTATCGCTGGTGCATTGCTCAGGCACGACTAAAGGAGACCCTGGGAGACCTGGATAGCGCTCTCGACCTGTTAGACGAGGCGGAGCGCCTGTATATCCGAACCCCCTTGCCCGACGTGCGTCCCATAGCGGCGTTGAAGACACGGATTTGGGTTGCGCAGGGCAGGTTGGCTGAAGCCCTGGGTTGGGCGCGTGAGCGGGATATATCCGTTGATGACGATCTCAGCTACCTGCGCGAGTTCGAGCACATCACCCTGGCGAGGGTGCTGATCGCCCAGTATAAGAGCGACCTGGTAGATGGTTCCATTAACGATGCAATGGGGCTAGTGGAGCGCCTCCTGCAAGCGGCGGAAGAAGGTAAGAGGACGGGAAGCGTGATCGAAATCCTTGTGCTGCAGGCGCTCGCTCACGAGGCGCAGGGCAACATCCCTCCTGCTCTCGTGTCTCTGGAACGTGCCCTGACGCTG
>CBDUWJ010000016.1:0-15377 GCA_965370895.1 uncultured Anaerolineae bacterium
AGATCTCTGGGGGCGACTTGCCCACTGTGGGTGGTCATGGTCCCAGGAACGGGGCCATTATAGCTCAGTTTGCCCTCTTTGTCTACCAGCGGCATCACTTGCTGGAGTGATCCTGGTCACCGGAGTGATCAGGGCTCCCTCAGCGCGGTCTGGGGTCCGCGCCAGCTCCTGCTGAACAGCGGTCCGGCAGAGCGAGGCGACGTGCTCTGGCGATCAGCAGTGCGGTCTGGGCATGGGGTGTACAAAGCTAGGTCCCAGGCAGTGTCCTTGTGAGTGTGCCAGCCGAAGCGGTTCCCGGGCGCAACCCATTCTCGCTCATCGGCAGAGGTCGCGCGAACGTCTTGGGTCCCACTGCGCCGTGCTCCCACTAATGACAGCTTGCCTGTCGGATTCCACGTGCCAGGACATTTGCACAAATCGGTCCCCTGTGTTACAATGGTGGGTGATAGGAATAGACCGTCGAGCAGCTATTGCAGAAATCAGGCCCCTCGGGGCCAGGACTGGATGGACGAACAACCCTCTGAGGGACCTGACCCTCATTCTATAGAATCTGGATATCTTGACAACGACCAAGGCAAACCTGGCGCCTGCCGGTGCGAGGTTTGCCTTGGTCGTTTCTGCTTACCCAGGGGCGATGTCACCCGGGGCGCCGTGTCCAAGGAGAATTCTTTGTGGATCTGACAGCCATCGTTCTGTCTGCCGGGCAGGGTACCCGCATGAAATCAGGCCTGCCCAAAGTGTTGCACCCTCTGGCTGGCCGGCCGATGGTGCGCTATGTAGTGGACACTGCCCGTGCCATGGAACCGTCCTTTATCGTGGTGGTAGTAGGACATGGCGCAGACCTTGTCCGCCAGGCAGTGGGCACCGGGGTCACTTGCGTTACCCAGACACCGCGGTTGGGCACCGGACATGCCGTGCAGCAGGCCGCGCGGACGGCGGCCGTTCGGAGTGAGACCGTCCTGATCCTCTACGGAGACACGCCCCTGATTCGGGCCAGCACACTGCGGCAGATGATAAACCACCATCGAACTGAGAGCGCGACAGTGACGCTGCTCTCTTTCCAACCGGAGAACCCCAAAGGCTATGGCCGCATTGTGCGAGAGGCTGAGACGGGGCGGGTATTGGCTGTGGTAGAAGAACAGCAGGCCACGCCAGAACAGCGGGGCATCGGCGAGGCAAACAGCGGCATCTTTTGCGTTCGCGGCGAGTGGCTGTGGCCGAACCTGGCCCGGCTGGACCCGCGCTCCGGCGGTGAGGTCTATCTGACCGACCTGGTGGCGATAGCCTGTGACCAGAGCGAGCCTGTGACGGCCCTGCCGGTCGCCGAGCCGCTGGAGGTCATCGGCTTGGACAACCGGCAAAAGCTGGCTCAGGCTGAAGCCGAAATGCGGCGGCGCATCAACGAGCGGTGGATGCTGGCCGGTGTGACTCTCGTTCACCCAGAAGCCACCTACATCGAAGCCTCCGTGGAGATCGGCGTCGACACTGTCATCTGGCCCAATACCTTCCTGCAGGGCCAGACACGCGTGGGAGAGGCCTGCACCATCGGCCCCGGGACGGTGATCCGCAATTCGAACATCAGCGATAGGTGCCGCGTGGAGCTTTCGGTGGTAGAGCAAGCCATCATGGAAGAGGGAAGCGACGTGGGGCCCTTTGGTCACCTGCGCAAGGGTGCTCACCTGGCTCCGGGCGCTCACATGGGCAACTATGGCGAAATTAAGAACTCCTACCTGGGTCCGGGGGCCAAGATGGGTCACATGAGCTACCTGGGCGACGCCACGGTGGGTGAGGGTGCCAATATCGGCGCCGGGACGGTTACCTGCAACTACGATGGCCAGCACAAGCACCGCACCATCATCGGTCAGGGTGCCTTTATCGGAAGCGGAACGATGCTGGTCGCCCCTGTGGAGATAGGGGATGGGGCCCAAACCGGAGCTGGCTCGGTGGTGACCCGCGACGTGCCGCCAGATAGCGTGGCCTATGGTGTGCCGGCCAGGATTAAGACTACGCCCGCCTCCTCTCCTGCAGCGGTGGAGACTGGGGGGCGGATGGAAGAATCGGAGGTTGAGTAGCGTGACCATGGCAGAAGTGATCCTGCTGTTGGGACTGCTGGTCCTAAACGGCTTCCTGGCGATGTCCCGGTCGGCCCTTGTCAACGTGCGCAAGACACGATTGCAGCAACTGGTCGACGAGGGAGTGGGGTCAGCCCGCACCGCCGAGCGCCTGGCTGAGGATGCCAGCCGCCTGCTGGCGACCACAAAACTGGGCATGATGCTGACCAGTTTTTTCGCGGGAGCGGTGGTGGCAGTCGTATCCGCGCCACCTTTGGCCGATGCCTTGCAACCCTGGTTAGGAGGGGCCAGTTACATCGTCGCTTTTGTGTTGGTGGTGCTCGTGTCCGCCATGGTCATGCTGATCCTTGGCGAGCTGGTGCCGGAGACGATCGCCCTGCAACACAGCGAGCAGTTGGCGCTGTGGCTTGCCCGTCCCCTGGCCGTAGTTTCGGTAGTAGCCATGCCCATCATCCATTTCATGGTCTGGCTCAGCAACGGCATCTCGCGCCTGTTTGGGGCCGATAGGCGCGGGGACTTGCCCTTTGTGACCGAGGAAGAGATCAAAACCCTGGTGGATGCAGGCGAGGAGGAGGGGGTCATCGAGGAGGAGGAGAAAGAGATGATCTACTCCATCCTTGAACTGGGAGACACCCTGGCCCGTGAGGTAATGGTGCCGCGCATTGACGTCGTCGCCCTGGATATCACGACGCCGATGCTCGAGGCCCTGGACGTAATCATGGAAGCAGGACACTCGCGCATTCCAGTCTATGAGGATACCATCGACGACGTGGTGGGCGTCCTTTACGCCAAGGACCTACTGCCCTACCTGCGCGAGGGCCGGACCGACGTGCCGCTCAAGGGCATGTTGCGTGAGGCCTATTTCATCCCCGAGACCAAAAAGGCCAGCGACCTGCTCCCCGACCTCCAACAGAGGCGGGTGCATGTGGCCATCGTCGTGGACGAGTACGGCGGCATGTCCGGCCTGGTGACCATCGAGGATCTCTTGGAGGAGATTGTCGGCGAGATCCAGGATGAATACGACTCTGAGGAGCCGATCTTTGAGTATGTCAGCGATGACGAGTACGTCGTCGACGCCCGCATGGATCTGGACGACCTGAACCGGATGATGGACGTGGACCTGCCCACCGATGATAGCGATACGCTGGGCGGCTTTATCTACGCCGAGCTGGGCAGAGTGCCGACGGCTGGCAGCCACATAACCTTCGGGAACCTGGCATTCACGGTGGAGTCCGTGGCAGGCCGGCGCATCAAGAAGGTGCGCGTACAGCGGCTCTCGCCGGCCCCCCTGGAAGAGAAGGAGCAAGAAAAGAACCCGTCCTCCCATGGGAACGGCAATGGGAACGAGAAGAGATGGTGGATGCCATGACCGACCGGCCAACTGATTTAGATTTGGTGAGCTTGGCTCGCCAGGCCCGCGAGCAGGCTTACACCCCCTACTCCCATTTCCCCGTGGGAGCGGCGCTGTTAGGCCGCTCCGGGCAGGTATTCACCGGCTGCAACGTGGAGAATGCATCGTATCCCCTCTGCATCTGCGCCGAGCGCACAGCCCTGTTCAAGGCCGTGTCGGAAGGGGAGCGCGACTTCAAGGCCATAGCCGTGGTGACGGCCACTGGCGCCATGCCCTGCGGCGCCTGCCGGCAGGTCCTCCGCGAGTTCGGCGGTCCCGAGGGCGACCTGCGGGTGATCGTGGCCGACCTGGAGGGCAATGCCCGAACCTTCACCATCGCCGAACTGCTGCCCGAGGGATTCACGCCGGAGCAGTTGGGCTAGGGCGATACACAACAACCTCCCCAAGACAAAGTCCGCACACTCTCGGGGAGGTTCCGCTCACGCATCACGTTTCACGTCTCAGGGCAATGGCTCAAACTTCATCACCCGCTGCCCATCGGTGTCGCTCACATAGATGTAACCTTCAGCATCCACGTCAATGCCCGTGGGCAGGGAAAAAGACGTTTCGTCATACCCGTACCCGCCAAAGGTGGCCAGCAGGTCCCCTTCCCCGCCAAAGACCGTCACGAGATAGCCCTCTGGATCGGTGATGTACACACGGACAGCCGACGTCCCATCCCGATCTTCCACCACCAGGTAGGGCTTGTTCACCACCGACTCGCCGTACCATGCCTCCACCGGCCACTCACGTAGGAAGGACAGGTCGCGGTCAAACACCTGTACCCGCTGGTTCCACGAATCGGCCACGTAAATATCGCCTTCCCCATCCACGTCGATACCCACTGGCTCTTCGAACTCACTTGGTCCGACACCACCCTGCCCCCATTGGTCCAGATACTTGCCGTCCTGGTCATACACCATGATCCGCTTGTTGCCAGTATCGGTGACGAACACACGTCCTGCAGCATCCACGGCGACATCGCGCGGCCCGTAGAGTAGCCCTGAGGCGCTGTCCGATTGGCCATAGGTTCCCCACTTGTTCAAAAAGCTGCCGTCCACATCGAATACCTGGATGCGATGGTTCCAGGTGTCGGCCACGTACACGCGGCCATCCTCAGCTACGGCTATGCCCCACGGCTCCTGGAACTGGCCATCGCCATAGGCCAGGGGCCCATCGCCGTCGGGATCCACGCAACCGAGGTCGGTGGCCAGGTTGCAGTTGCTCCCCCACTCACGCAGGAAATCGCCGTTGCGATCAAAGACCTGCACTCGATGGTTATCCGAATCCACCACATGCACGTCACTTTTTGCTCCCACTGCCACGCCCCTCGGATGGTTGAATAGACCGGGATCCGTGCCCAACTCACCCCACGTCTGCACCGAAGGCAGCTCGGCGTGGGCCTCGGCATAGGGATCGGGGGGCAGTTCGAGCGCCCCGGGTGGCACTGCGCCAAAATCCCAAATCTGCTGGGCTACATCCTTGCGGATATACAGGGACATGTTGTGCACGTGATACCAGTCATCGGGCGCACGCGGGTACTCACGAAAGTAGAGAATCTTCCACAGGATCGCCCGCTTTTCAGAGTTGCTCAGGATATCGCGGATCCGATCCCAGGTGAGCCCCATGTACTCCTGGTTGGGCCACCACACCAACCGCCGCTTGAAGCGGTGGTAGCGGTCGCCCAGGAAAGGCTGGACCTTGGCGTCAATCTTGTCGCCGGCCAGGATGATGGGCACGTCCAAGTTCTCGCGGGTCGGTGTTTCACCGTAGAACTTGCGGTTGGGATACTCCCGCATGTACCATTCCAGGGGCCATGACACGTCGCTGTCGTAGGCCACTTCGATCATTTTGTCGCCCGCGGTGCGGCGCGAGATCTCGGCAATCTCGTCCATAGTGGGTTTGACATCAGCGCCGCCGTGGGCGTAGACCAGGAGTTCGGTGGCATAATCGTAGTTGATGTAGGTTGCCATCCAGGCAAAGCGTACCGTAAAGAGCGATAGAAAGATCAGCAGCGTGCCCAGGGTCACCAAGACCGTATACCTGGCCCCCAGTCGCCTGATAACGTATGCGGTCAAGATCACCAGCAGCAGGGTCACCAACAGCGCCGCGAGCCAGTTGCCGGTCTCTTGGAGCTTGAAGATCGAGAGTCCCTGGAAGGGTTGTAGCTTGATCAGGGTATAAAGACCGAACAGGGTGATGGGCAGCAGCAAGGCCAGCAGCGCGCCACCCCGCTGCCATACCGCCCGCCAGTCCACTTCCTGGAATAGATCGCCAGCGAACTTGCCGGTGAGCACGATCATCGGCAGGACGGGATGGACGACAAGCCAGGGCATCTTTTCGCCGGCCCAACTGTAGATGAACAGCGTGGTGAACGTCCAGAGAATGAGAAAGGCGACAAAGCGGGTGTCAGAGGCGCTGGAAGGGAGAAGTGGCTCCTGGAGTGGGAGGCAACCGTTAGTCGGGGTTGTTTCCTCGTCAGATGCCTGCGCAGGGAGAGAATGTGGTATTGCCTGCTCCGGGCGTGTCACCAGACTGCGGACCAAATAGTACAACGTGGCCATCAGGCTGAACAGCAGTGGCACGAACTCGTACATGGGTAGCAGCAAGAAATAGTAGAACCAGGGTTGTCCGCCGCGCTCGACTTCCTGTTGGGCTAGCCAATAGCTGACCGAGCCAAAGATGCCAGTACCCAGTCCCACCGGGTTGGTGAAAAAAGTGGTGAACAGCAGGGCATAGATGAGAAATGCCACAACGGCCGCGATGAGCCAAACCCGCCATGACAGAGAGCGGATCGCCTCTTCGATGCTGCTGGGCCGGGGGTAGCGGGAGCGGATCAGGCTAGCACTGAGTAGCACTATTGGTACGGTGCCGCCCAGGACCGTGACCACGCTGACCAAAAGCTTCCTAGCTACAGCCGCTGTTCCGGCAGAGGCGGCAGTTTCGACGGCCTCGGCTGGGGGACGCCCTAATAGAAAGGCCCCGAACAGCAGGAGCAGGCTAAGGACTGCGCCGCCGATATAGAGCCAGACCTGGTTCCTGCGGCTGAATCTCTCCCACAAGATCACTTCGATGATAAAGACCAGGCCAATGTAGCCAAAGATGTAGGCATTCTCCTTGGTCGCCAGTGACAGCATCAGCACCGCTACACCGAGGTACAACCAGCCTGGTTTGCGATCCTGTATGAAGTAGAATAAGGCGGCAATGAGCAGCATCGTCCAGACCGCGATATAGATATCGTTGCGGATGTAGCGCGAGTAGTAGAGGAATGAGGGCGAGATCAAGAGCAGGATGGAGGTAATGACCGCCCCCACACGACCTAGCCAACGGCGGAGAAGGAGAGGGCTCATGACCATGAACACGCCAAAGAGGGCAGGCACGATCCTGGCCGTGAAATCGTTGTCGCCAAAGAGAAAGTAGATCAGAGCGTTGGCGTGAAAGAGGAATGGCCCGTGCATCATGGGATTGTGGATGTAGCCAGACCCGTTGTACAGATAGTAGGAGTAGAGGGCGTGCAGGCTCTCGTCGTGGCTCATGGCCCGCGCCCCTACGTCCCAGAAGCGACTGATTATGGCCAACAGGAGAATGACAAGGTAGATCGCCTTCTCCCAATCCGGCCTCAACAGTTCAGCAAGGGGTCTATCAAAAAGCGATGCTTTGTCGTGTGCTTCCATACTCCGCAACCTCGCATGTTCGGGATTGGTGATTCGTGATTCGGGTCCACGAGAACCCAGGTCCGAATCCTGGCTCACGAGTCTTCCCTATGGTTGGCTCTTAACCCAGAGAACCACTTTCTGCTCGACGATAGGCAGATCGCCATCGGCAAACAACAGCCAACGGACCAGGTCCTGCCCCCACCGGCCCCACGGGCTCCAATGGACTCGCAAAGGGTATGCCCGGCCCCGGAACGTTTCGCCGATGGGCAGATCCTCCACAGCCAATGTCACCACGGCCACGGTGTCTGGCGGTATTGAAAAGCCCTCCACTACCGTCTGGTCTTTGAACTCACGCAGATACCAAGCCACGACTGGACCTGTGGCTGCGTCCGTCACAATCTGCAGGGTGTGGGCGTCTCCGGCCTCAGCCAGCGACAGGGTCTCCAGTTGAGCCACCAGTTCGCGAACATCCGGGGCAGTGGTCTGCATAATCATCAACTCGCGGGGATCCTCAGGATGGGAAAAATTGAGTTCCCACGTGGCCTTGAATCCGAACAACCCCAGGGCTACCAGGGTTGCCAGCCACCCACCGGCCACAACCAGCTTCGGGCCGCGCCAGATCCAGGCCACGGCTCCCAGGCCGATCAGCAACAACAGAGCCACCAGAGCCAGCAGCAGATAGCTGGTTGTGGTGTACAAGCTAAGATTCCCCATCTTGACCACAGAGTCGGAGCTGGCCTGGCTGTACGCCGCCACCTGCAGATAGAAAAAGACCAGAAGGGCCAGCGCAACTGCGGCTGCCAGGATCGCGCCGGGCCAAAGGTCTCGCCGGGTCAGCCCGCGACATGCTCGCTCTATCCCCTGTCCCGCCAGCAGGGCCAGGGGTACGACCACGAGCAGGATGTTGCCCGCTGGCCGGTGCCCCGAGACAAGAACCACAAGCACCGCCGCAACCGCCCAGAAGGCCAGGAAGGCCGTGTGGGGAAAAGATGAACCAGGCCGGGCGCCTCCGACCCACGTGGGGGGATGCCATCGCGGGTCGCCCCGGCGCCCCAGCACAACCCAGCCCGCCTCGACCAGGCCCAGCAGCACGATAAGCGATTCGTACCGGAGCAGTAATAGAAGCGGGTAGATGACCGGCTGGCCATTTGGCTCTGATAGGAAGCCCTGGGCCCAGGCGCCGATGAGGTCGGCCGCGTGACCCACTCCTGCCGGGTGCAGGACCAAAGTCGTAGCCACCAACCCAAAAGTGGAGACCAGCACCACACTGGCTTGTTTTACGAGGCCCGTTTCGCCCCGCAGGGCGTACCAGGCCACAACCAGGGACGACCAGCCGGTTTGGCGGCCCAGGAACCGCTCGCCCAGGAAGAGCAACAGCGCAAAGGCAGCGAAAATCAGGAGCAGGGTGAAAACGCCGGGACCGGCGGCCAGTCCCACCCCCAGCGCCACCGCTGCCAGATACAGTGGGCCTGGCTGTCGCGTATCAAGGTAGTTGATCAGCCCCACGGCCATCGCCAGGCCGCAGGCTGCAACAACGATGGCGCTGTCGAGGGTGCGCGAAAAGAAGACCGCCGACGGTGAGAGGGCCAGCAGCAGCGCTGCCGCCAGCGCTCCACCCCGCCCAAGACGATGGCGCAGACCATAGGGAAGCAGAACCAGGACAACGCCGACCAATGCGGGCAGCCACCGGGCAGTCACGTCGCTGGCACCCAGCAGGGAAAACCCGACGGCATTGCCCGTGAACAGCGCCGGGATGGTGCCGGCGGCCGCAGTCCGGGCCGCGCCCTGGGTGAGGCGGAAAGCTGCCAGGGCCTGCACAGCTTCCCCTTCGGTCAGCGGTCGCGACCCCAGTTGGAGGAACCGCAGTCCAGCCGCCAGCAGCCCCACGGCAACCCACGCCGCCCGCTCCACAGTGACTACGGGCTGTTTGCGATCTTTGATTCTCGATTCATCGCTTCTATTGGTCATTGCTCATCGGTCATTAGGATTTGCCCACTTGCTCAGTTGCCTATCTGCTCATTCTGTAGATCGTGACACCGCCCTGATGGTAGACCACGTCCATGAACCGCTCAAACTTCTCCAGGCCCCGAGAATCGTACTTGGTGCGCTCCAGTGGCCCAACGTAGACATACGTTATATCATATTCCTGCAGCAGGGTCAAAGCAGCCTGGGGATCGAGGGAATTGTAGATCATCTCTATGTCCGGTTCGCGGGCATGCTGGATTTCATAGCTACCGCGCCACTGGCCTTCGTGGCCAGCCCAGCCCAACAGGGTGGGCAGTCCGGTCAGCGCCGAGATCCGACCCTCATAGACGTAGGAGCTGCCACCCGAGCCGGGTGCTTCGAGGATGACCGGTGCCGCCCCCCTCGTACCCAAGGGGGAGCCACTCTCTACGTGTTCGTTCAGCCAGGCGATGGCTGCGTGATCGTCGGGCTGGCTGGTGGCCAGGTAGGCCGTGCCGTCCAGGGTAGGGGACTGGGCAAAGCCCCCGGCCCGGCTGAGGTTGCCCAAAACCGGGTAGACCATCCCCAAGGCAAAGAGCAGCCAGAAAGCCAGCAGAAAAGCCGATCGTAGCCGATTCCTCCCGGGTCCTTCCGAGGACGCACTGAGCCAGTAGACGCCAAAGGCGCTGGCAATTGCCATCAGCACCCAGGCCTGGAAGTAGAACTTGAAGATCGTATTCATTCGCACCCGAAAGTTGTCGACCAGGTAAAAGTATTCCACGCTGAGGGTGAGGAGCAACCCAGCGACGGCGCAAAGCAGTGCGAACCGGATGCTGGGATGGCGGAGCCCTCTCGCTGACCTCCCCTCAACCGGCAGCGGGGATTGAGAGGGGGCACCATACCGGAGCAGGACCGCACCCAGTGCCGCCATACCAGCTACCGCCAGCGGCATGACCCAGGTGCGCAGTTTGACCAGCAACAGCCGGCCAATCAGGGCCCCCCACGGCCGGTCGCCGACGATCTCGTACACGGCCGGCGTGCGACGGATACCTTCCAATAGCTCGCGGCCCTGGGGGGTGAGCAGGAGTACCAGCATGATGAGGACCATGAGCCCCAGCGGCAGCAGAACAAAGGCCGCGGTCCAGCCTGCCCACCTGCCAAGCAGCCGCCTGCCAGGCACATACCGCTTCAAGCGTAGAGCAAGGGTGATCAGCAGGCCGGCGATCGCCACCAGGAACGGCCCGAACATCACAAAGTACTGCCGGAACCGGGTGCCCACGTAGATAGTCGGCAGCAGTCCACCCGCCTGCGACTGGAAGCCGACGTAAAACGGCAGGTAGAGCAAAAAGCCAAGGATGGCAACCGCCGCACCCGTTACGCCCACATCGCGGAGCAGGGACCAGGTGAACCGCCGATAGTGGTCCCATCGCCCGAGGCCGTAGGCCGCCACAAATATCAACCAATAGATGGGAAAGTCCCAGGTATTCAGAAAGGCCAGCGCCCCCAGGCAGAGCGGCACCAGCAGGGACAGTCGTTTCACCGGCTCCAGCCAGCTCTGAAGCCCATCCGGCCCGTCAGGCCCGTCAGCCCCCTTCACCAGGGCATTCATCGCCAAGGCCAGCGCCAGCAGCACGAAGGGCAGCGCCAGCACGTGAGGATGCATGTCGCCCAGAAGAAAGCTAAAGCCGGGGAACTCGTCGATCGGCTGGATCCCCATGGAATTGCCCAGCGGGTCCAAGTCGTGAATGACCCGCGAGGCGCGCCACCACCACCAGCCGCTGCGGGTGGGTATCAGGCTCGCAGCCGTCGAGGAATCAAAGGGCAGGTTGATGTCCTTGATGTCCAGCCATTGCCAGAAACCCTGGGGTAGCAGCCGGGTACTGTACAATGCCTCCAGGAACCCCTCCAGATTACCCAGGACGGCGACCAGGGCCGCCCCCAGCAAGCCCCAGGAGATAGGACTGATGGGTTTGGGGGGGCTGCGGGAATCCGCGTCAGATTCTTCGGGCCCCTCGGTTGCCTTCACCAGGTTGTAGACAATCCCGAACGCCCCGGTGCAAGAGAGAGCAAAGAGGCTCGCCAGGCCCACGTTGAAGACCAGATGGGCTGGAAAGCTCGACAGGCGGGCCAGCGTGGCAATCATCACGTAGCCAAAGTAATAGTAGCTAATGGCATGGCCGCTGAGCCAGGCATCTTGCGGTGGAAAGTACTCGCTCCGGCCGATGCTGTTCAGGTACATGATCTCCATGAACTTTTCGCCGCCAGCGGTAGTCAGGTCGGGGCTGTAGGCGCGCAACAGCGACCAGAGGGCCAGAGCCCCGGCAAAGAGCAGTTCCACGGCCAAAACCAACCGCCCGTTGGCCCGCAGCCAGGCCAGAAGACCAGGATCCTGCGCGGCTCGACCACGTCCCGCAGGGACGCATGTTTCCAGGACACGCTCACCGTGCGGGTCCGGGCCACCCGCTACAACGCGCCCGCGGCGGTACACGAGGAACGACACAACGGCGACGACGAGGATGCTGAACAGCGCCCCTCCCACACTGTTGCGCAGCAAGCCCAACGAGGCGCCCAGCCACAGCACGTAGCTGGTCAGCAGCAAGCCCAGGGGACGGGCAAAGGCATAGCCGCGATCGGGCAGGCGCCGAAAAAAGCGGTAGGCCAGCGGCAGCGCCGCCAAGCCCATGACCTGCATCCACAGCCACCACACAACGACGATCAGCATTCTTGAAGCCCTGTTTCTCTATTCCCCTCGTTGCTCAGCGAACCGAACGGGCAATGTCCAGCAGGTCTGCCTCGCTCAAGTCGGTGGCAGACAGGGCCAGGATCAGATCATCCTGCTCCCAGACCATCTCCTGCCAGGCGGCTTCGGGCCGGCCGGTGCCTAGCTGCAGAAGGACACCATGCTGGCCGTTCACATCCACGTCTCGAACGTCCCGGATGGGGGCAGCTTCCAGATTCATGCCAGAGATACTGGCACCATCGCCTAGCATGATGGGATAAATGCGCAAGGTGCACTTGCGCTCCGACTCGTTCTCATAGACGAGTTCCACAAAGAAGGGTTGTGGCACCCAGGCTGGCAGCTCAGGATAGGTATATGCCTTCACTTCACGCAAGCGGTAGCCGGACGGCAGATAGGCTGGCTGCGGGATGGAAAAGGCAACCTGGGCCTGGGCATCTGCCAGTGTCAGGCTCTGCTGGACGGCGGTGCCCCCAGCCACACCGGTGGAGGGAGGTGCCGATTCTGTGTCGACCGGAGTGATGCGCACCTCGGTTCGGCCCAGGTCAAAAACAGCCATGAAACTGGCCACCGCGGTCTGGCCGAGGGGAGTGAGCATCATCACCACAATAAGCACGGCCGCCAGTCCGCCGGCCACCCAGGCTGGCCTGAAACGGGGTAGTCGCTGTGCTTGCCCAGTCCCTCCTGCCCGGACCCGACGCATGACGCGTTGCTCCAGAACGGGATCCAGCGGTCCCAGCAGCCACGGCAGTCGCGCCAGGTGCCGGGCGGTGTCCAATAATCCAGCATCAGCGGGATCGAGGTGCCCCGGCTGAACGCTGGGGTCTTGCACCAGTTGGTCAACTGCCGCCGACACCTGTTCGGCGCGGATCCGCTCCTTCTCCGTCGTTCTCATTGTCTGCCTATCCGTCTACCTCGCTGCCCGCCGCTCGATGACCGGTGGCTCGGTCGCGGGACCGCCCCGAGTAGATCACACTTGAGCTGTCGCCGCGTTCTTTGCATGACATCTCGTCTTCCGCATCGAGCTTTGCGCGGAGTTTGCGCAGTGCCCGGTAGAGGATCACTGCCACGTGACCGGCCCGCAGTCGCAGGACCTCCGCAATCTCCTTGTTGCCCAGCCCACCGCCGAACTTCAGGCGGATGATCTCCTGCTCTCGCTCAGAAAGTGCCTTCAAGGCCATCAGCAGGCGGGCCAACTCCTCGCGACGCATCACTGTCTCTGCTGGAGAGGGATCGGGTGCGGGCAGCTCGGCAGTTTGCTCCAACGATACAGTGGGCCGCCGTTGCCGGTAGTACCCGGCAACGGTGTTGCGCGCAATGCGAAAGAGCCAGGCAGCAAAGGCCTCGCGGCGGCGCAAGGTGTGCTGTCGAGAGACCGCCCGTTCAAAGACCTCCGCGGTCAGATCTTGGGCCAGGTCCTCGCCGTCCACCCGCAGCCGGACGTAGTTGAGGATGCGGGGCAGGTATTGGCGGTACAGGCCCGCATACGGCTGGCCTGCACCCGCGTCGTCAGTTTGGCCCACGAACGATCCCTTCCCCTGAAGACAAGATGCAAAACCGGGCCGACTATTACGGCCCAGAGTGGAGACCATCAAAACTCCACCGTCGTGAGCAGCAGTGCTCTCCCAGCGATCGAACTCCTTGTGCTCTTGGATGCTGCCCCAGCCTCATGGTCGTTGACGAGATCCTGGCCGCCGGAATGCGCATCCCCTTGATACATGTACCGCCATGATGCAGGCCCGGCGCGGCGACGACCCGTTCTTGCCAGCGCATACGGCCCGCTTCTGTTACCTCCGGGGCCGGCTACACCAGGCCAAAGGGTGAATCGGAGGAAGACCGCTTCCGCCCGAGTGGTGGCTACCAGGTCAGCTCATAGATCGTCACCTCGTCGTTGTGGAACACCGGCCGCACGGTTCCCTCGTTGGCCATCCGCTCGAACTTGTCCAGGCCTGCCGGCTCGTAGTAGGCCCGCTCCAACGGTCCAACGATAACATAGTGTACGTCATACTTTCGCAGCAGCAACTCCGCCGCCTCGGGAGAGGGCGTATTGTAGATCATGGCCACGTCGTTGGCCCTGTCCCATACCTCCTGCTCTCCGGCTGAGGCACGCTGCTGGCGCTGATGCCAGTTCCAACCCAGAACGGCGGGCAGCCCAGTATTGATGGAGTAGCGCCCGCCCCAGCGGTATTCGGGCGTCTGCCCCTCCACGATGACGGGCGAGCCTACCACGTTGTCCAGCAACCACTGGATCGCCTCGAGATCCCATTTCAGGGCATACCGCTGGCCACCGGGATCCGAGTACTGTGCCGTTTCCATGTAGGCCCAGCCGTCCAGCGACGGCCCCAATCCGGTGTCGAACCGGTCGCTTACCTTGGCCCGCGTCGCCAGCAGAGGGTAGAGGGCAGCGAAGAACACTAACAGAGCCAGAGCGCCAAGCCATAGCCCACGACCCTGGCGCCAGCGCCACAGGCGTGGCACCATCCAGGCCAGCGCAGCCGCCGCTGCCACACCCCACATCAACCATACCTGCAGGTAGAACTTGAACACGGTGTTCATCCGCCCGATATCGCCCTGGAGGACGAGCACCTCCACGCCGAGCGTCATGGCCAGGCCCAACAGCACCAGGTAGGCCCACAGCCGTTCGGTGGACGAAAGGTGCGGGCGGAAGAGTACCAGTAGCCCCAGTATGGCTAGCGGCAGGCCCAGGGCAAAGACTGCAAGGCCTCGATAGGCATAGGCACCCACCTCGACCACATCCGCTTTGGGCTGGGTGAAAGAGGCCAGCCCCGGGATCAGGAAGAAGACCTCCAGCAGAACCAGCACGCCCAGCCCAATCCACAAAAGGGCGCTCACCGGCAGGCCCCGAACGTCAAAGATCCGCGCTGCCTCCCGCAGACGGCGCCCCTTGCCCCGGTAGCGGAGCGTAAGCTGAAGGCGGCGTAGCAGCGGATCGTGCCGCCTATCCCCTACCACGCGCGCGCTCAGGTAGCTCACGATGGCAAAGAGAAACAGTCCATGGACGACCAGGTAGGCCCACAGCACGGTCCGGGTCCCGGCCCACAGGGTGACACTGTTGTAGAACGATCCGTAACTGGTCCAGAAGGGCCAATACAGGACCGACCAACTTAGCAGGAACACCAGCCCAAACTGCCAAGCTACTGAACCGATCAACCGCCAGCCTAGCCGCCCCCGCTGCCGATGTTCAACCCGAGAGCATTCGGCAATAGCCAAGGCGCCCAACACCACCAGTAAGTGGGGTGGCACATCCCAGGTGTTGGTCGTACGCATGGCACCAATGGCCAATGCCCACAAGAGCAGGCTGGGCAGCCTTCTTGGCAATCGTCTCCATCCCTCCCTCTCCGCCCCGTCAAACCCCTCGGGCCCCTTCACCACAGCGAGGGCAATGGCCAGAGACACAAGGCTTAGCGGCAACGCAATCAGATGCGCGTGCAGGTCGGCGTAGAGGAAGGTAAAGAAGGGGAATTCGGTAATGACCGACTCGTAGGGTCCGGCAGGGATGGCCCGGCTGGCGTTCCAGTACCACTCTCCAATGTGGACCGGCAGCGCCCGCCCGCCAA
>CBDUWJ010000017.1:0-14993 GCA_965370895.1 uncultured Anaerolineae bacterium
ACCCAGGCGGATATCATGCTCGGCTGGCCGGGCTTGGCCCGTGATGACCCTGGCTTCATGAAGGCCAGTCTGGCCAACACTGTCCTGGGCGTGTTTGGCATGATGGGCCGGCTGGGAGAGAGCGTCCGCGACGAGCAGGGTCTGGCGTACTATGTCTACAGCCAGTTGGAGGCGGGACTGAGTGCTGGCCCCTGGGTGGCCAGCGCGGGCGTCAACCCTGCCAACGTGGAGCAGGCCATTGACGGCATCCTCCGCGAGGTGCACCGTCTGCGCGATGAGCCAGTGCCAGCAGACGAACTGGCCGACAGCCAGTCGTTCCTGACGGGCTCCATGCCTCTGCGTCTGGAAACGAACGAGGGCGTGGTCAATGCCCTCCTTGAGATGGAGCGTTACGACTTGGGGTTCGACTATTTGCAGCGCTACGCCGATCTGGTCAACACTGTGACTGTACAAGACGTTCAGGACACGACCAAGAAGTACTTGGACCCAGAGATGTACGCTCTGGCGGTCGCTGGGCCAGAAGGCTTCTGAGCATTGTGCTGCCGGTTCGGAATGCGGAACGGTGTGCATTGAGAATCGAGGGAGGGTATGGCAAATATCACGGTGGTAGGCGTTGGCTATGTGGGTTTGGTCAGTGGTGCCTGCCTGGCTGATCTGGGTAACCAAGTGGTGTGCATCAACCGCGATGAGGAAAAGTCGGACAACTTGAAGAAGGGCATCCTGCCCATCTATGAGCCTGGCCTGGAAGAGATCGTCCGGCGCAACCATGAGGCGGGACGCCTGCACTTTACCACCTCGTGGGATGAGGCGATGGCTGATGCCGAGTTCTTGTTCATCGCCGTGGGCACTCCCACAGGTGCCGAGGGAGAGGCTGACCTGGCTCACGTGAATGTCAGCACCCAAGAGATCGCCAAGCGGATCGACGAGCCGGTGATCATCGTCAACAAGAGTACGGTGCCCATTGGCACGGGCGACTGGGTGGCTGATATCGTGCGCGATATACGGGGGGACGAAGTGCAGTTCTGGGTGGTCAGCAACCCCGAGTTTCTGCGCGAAGGGTCGGGCGTGTACGACTTTATGAACCCCGACCGAGTCGTGCTGGGCTCCACGAGTCGCAATGCCGCGGAGAAGGTTGCCGAACTGTACTACCCGTTGGGTGGCGAAACAATTATCACCGATCTGCGCACCGCCGAGATGATCAAGTACGCGTCCAATGCCTTCCTCGCGACCAAGATCTCGTTCATCAACGAGATTGCCAATATCTGCGAGTCCCTGGGCGCTGACGTCAAGGCTGTGGCCCATGGGATGGGCACCGACAACCGCATCGCGCCCCATTTCCTGGGAGCCGGGATGGGATGGGGCGGCAGTTGCTTCCCCAAGGATGTCAAGGCATTGATCCACATGGCCGAGCTGTATGGCGAGCGCCCGGAGATCCTGCGGGCGGTGACGCACGTCAACTATGATCAGCGCAAACGACTTATCCAGAAACTGCGCCATATCCTGGGGGGCTTTCGGGGCAAGACCATCGGCATGTGGGGATTGGCCTTCAAACCGAACACAGACGATATGCGCGATGCACCGTCCATCAGCATCGTTAACATGCTTCAGCACGAGGGGGCCACCGTCAAAGCCTACGATCCCCAGGCCCAGGAGAATGCAAAGGAGCAGATGCAGGACGTGGTCTTTTGCGACGACCCATACCAGGTGGCTGAGCAGGTCGATGGACTTATCCTGGTGACCGAGTGGAACGAGTTCAAACAGTTGGACATGGACCGGGTCAGATCCTTGATGCGCCAGCCGGTACTGATCGACGGTCGCAACATCTACGATCCCCAGCGCATGAGCATGTTGGGCTTTACCTACCGGGGCATGGGCCGCGGGTACAACGGGGGAGGGACCCCGTGACCCTTCAGCCCCCCTCCGGCGAGGTCCTGCCAGGCAACGTTCTTCCGGGAGGGGCTCAAGGCACGCGCTCCGGGCAGGTCCTGTCGGTCGGCGTGGATCTCGTCGAACTTGATCGCATCCGCCGGGCGGCGGCCCGCCACGGCGAGCGGTTCTTGACGCGCATCTATACACCGGACGAGCTGGCTCGCTACCGCAAGCGCCTGCCCGAATTGGCTGTCCGCTTTGCAGCCAAGGAAGCGGTCTCCAAAGCGCTGGGCGTGGGCCTGAACCACATCAGCGCGCAGGGGATCGGCTGGCAGGAGGTGGAAACCCTGTCCGATCCCCTCGGCAAACCAGTGGTGCGCCTGTCGGGCCGTGCTCGGACCCTGGCTGAGGAACAGGGCTTGCACAACTGGGCCATCAGTTTGTCCCATGGCCGCGATTACGCAGTAGCTTTCGTGGTCGCTTCGAGTTGAGCCTTCGACGATGCGACAGAGGTCAAGCCCCCAACGCCAGTAGGGGGCTATTCCTTCGTCAAGACCCATCGAGCCCACTCACCCCCTGATCTCAATAGAACATCTCAATCAGCCAGCCCCTCCTCCGGGCCACGCGCCCCAGCCGGGGATCGGGGTTTACGGCAACGGGATGGGTCACCCGTTCCAGGAGGGGTAGATCGCTGATGCTGTCGGTGTAAAAGTAACTGGCCGAGAGGTCTATGCCGTGCTCCGCAGCGAATCGTTCGGCCCAAATCACTTTTCCAGGTCCGTAACACACCGGGGGAATGACCCTGCCGGTCAGCCGGCCGTTTCTGCTCTCCAGATGGGTGCAGACGTACTGGCCGGGGATGCCCAGATGCGCGGCTAGCGGACCTACAGCGTACTGGGTCGACCCAGAGACAATCGCTACGACGTGGCCCTGCTCTTTGTGCTCGGCCACTCGCTGCCGGCCTGGCTCGGTCATGTGGCGGACCACGTCCTCACTGAACCAACGATCGGACATCCGCCGCAGCTCTTGCTCATCGTCGCCAGCCGCCGAGGCCAGCAAACGAGGAACCAGTTTCTGCACGTTCAGCACGCCCAGCCGGCTGAGGATGCCCCACCATGCTACTCGCGCGAGCTCCTGGTGTCGCATGTGGCCGTGGCGGTACAGATAGCGGGCGAAGAGCCAGGCTGAACTGGTGTCCAGCAAGGTCTTGTCCATGTCAAACAGCGCGGCAACCCGGCCCAAGGGCTCCTCCGATCACAGCAGATGCCCCAATTATACGCCAGGATGGGGCAGCGAGCAAAGGGCGACCCTGCGCCTGGCAACTCCCTGCGCCCTGGACTTGTAGCCTGTCCACTTCCTGTGGTACAATGTCCTGCACTTCTTTGTGGGGGTGGCGCCATGCGCGCGGAGATTGTGACTACGGGGACTGAGCTGTTGTTGGGCCAGATCGATGATACGAACGCCACCTATCTCGCCCGCCAGTTGCGCGACCTGGGCATTGACCTCTTTTTCCGTACCACGGTGGGCGACAACGAACTCCGTATCGCTCAGGTGCTTGAACTGGCCCTGCACCGGGCTGACCTGATCATTGTCACCGGCGGGTTGGGCCCTACTGTGGACGATGTGACCCGCGAAGCGGTAGCCCTCGTCACTGGCCGGCCCCTGGTACTTTTTCCAGACCTTCTGGCCCAGATCGAGACCTTTTTCGCCCAATTTGGCTCGACCATGAGCGATAACAACCGCCGCCAGGCGCACCTGCCAGAGGGCTGCATCCCAATTGAGAATCCAGTGGGCACGGCACCTGGCTTTATCGTCGAGGATGAGCGAGGGACGATCATTACCGTGCCGGGCGTGCCCAGCGAGATGCGGTACCTGATGGAACATGTTGTGGTGCCCCACCTTGTACGGCGGCTGGGAGTCCGGGAGGTGATAGTCACTCGCATTCTGCGCACGGTGGGCGTGGGCGAGAGCCGAATAGACCAGGCCATTGCCGACCTTGAAACTTCGACCAATCCCACCGTGGGGCTGTCAGCCCACCCGGGCCAGACCGACGTACGCATCGTGGCCAAGGCGCCGAGCCATGCGGAGGCGGAGGCAATGACGACTGCCACGGAAACCAAGATCCGCGAGCGGTTGGGGGCGGCCATCTATGGAACCGGCGACGCGACGCTGGAGGCGGTCATTGCCGGGCTGCTACACCAGGTCAACGCAACGCTGGCCGTCGCCGAAACGCTCACTCGGGGCGATATCACCCGCCGCCTGGGTGCCCATCCCGACGTCTTTCGGGGCGGCGTGGTGGCGACCGACGGTCAGCGCCTGGCCGGTCTACTTCACCTGGAACAGACCGGGGTGACGGGCGAGGCTGGAGCGGTGACCCTGGCCCAGGGGGTGCAGCGGGCTTGGGGCTCCTCCCATGGGCTCGCGGTGTTGACTGACGAGCCAGCGGGACCGTGGGTTGCCATTGCCGGCGACGGAGCCGTGGACACGCGTCGCCTGCGCTTCAGCGGTCGTGATCGTCGCGCCCGGACCTGGACAACCACCCTGGCCCTGGAATTCCTGCGACGTCTGCTGCTGGGCTTAGCCGACGGCTGGGCGCAATAGACCAACAGTGATTCAGGGGGGTTCTGATGGACGACTGGCTGTTCATCCTATCACCGGGGCTGATGATGGATCGCCTCACCCGCCGGTGGCGAGAGGATCAAGAAAACAAGCCCATCACTCTGAACACACTGCTACCGGCGGCGTTGAACAAATGCCCGGTTCAGTGGATCGACGGCATCTGTCTGAACCTTGGACTGGACCCAAAAGAGCAGCGGAAGAAGAAGGATAGAGTGCACGCAGTTGCGTCTCACCTGAGCGATCGGGAAGAGCTCCGCGCCGTCGTGGATTCTCTGTCTGAACAGGGTCAACAGGCACTGGTCTACGTGTTGGAGAAGGGGGGCTGGCTCAAGATTGGCTCCTTGACTCGCCAGTTCGGCACGATGGATGATGTGGGTTGGTATTGGGACGAAGAGCAGCCTCCTATCTCACCGTTGGGACAGTTGCGAGTGCGTGGATTGCTATTCGTGGGCAAGGCCGGCATCAAAGGGCGCAACTATACTGTGGCCGTGGTCCCCAGCGAGCTGAGGGAGTCCCTGAAAGCGATGCTCTGAGTCCAAGGAGCCTGGAGAATGTCAGGAGAGAAGTTGAGACAACATACTGTATGTAAGCTCTCGCTGGTCATCGTGCTGCTGTTGGCCTCGGTGCCAGCCCTGGTGGTGGCAGCACAACCGCCCCCGCGGGCTAGTGTCCACCCGATGGTTTGGGAGACGATCCGTTCCGCAGGAGATGCGGAGGTACTGGTCGTGTTCCGGGAGCAGGCCGATCTGAGCGGTGCGGGCGCCCTGCTGACACAGGAGGCCAGGGGGCGCTACGTCCACGAGGCGCTCAGGTACGTTGCCGGGAAGACGCAGCAGGATCTGCGCGCGCTGCTGGATGCCCAGGGGGCCGACTACCAGAGCTTTTTCATTGTGAACGCCATCAAACTTCGGGCTGACAGTGCACGGCTGCGCTCGCTGGTTGCCCGTTCTGACGTGGCCCGGATTCTGCCCAACCCTTGGGTCAAGGGCGTTCCAGACAAGATCACTCAGGCAGCCAATACTGCACCCGACGGGATTGAGGCGAATCTGCTGCGCGTCAATGCCGATGATGTTTGGGCCCTGGGCTATACCGGCCAGGGGATTGTCGTCGCCGGGCAGGATACAGGCTACGACTGGGATCACCCGGCCTTGAAGAGGCAATACCGGGGCTGGAATGGCTCAGAGGTGGATCACGACTACAATTGGCACGACGCCATCCACAGCGGCGGTGGGGTGTGTGGCCCTGATACCCTCGAGCCGTGCGACGATTATGGTCATGGCACCCACACGATGGGCACCATCGTCGGCGATGATGGGAACAGCAATCAGATCGGCATGGCGCCAGGGGCGGAGTGGATCGGCTGTCGCAACATGGATGAGGGTTATGGCACGCCAGCGACCTATATGGAGTGTTTTGAATTCTTCTTGGCTCCCTACCCGGTGGATGGCACACCAGCCCAGGGCGATCCGGACCTGGCGCCTCAGGTCGTCAACAATTCGTGGAGTTGCCCACCCAGTGAAGGGTGCGACGCCGGCACCCTGGACGCTGCGGTGGACGCACTGCGACAATCAGGGATCGTGATCGTGGTGTCTGCTGGCAATGAGGGTTACAGCGGTTGTACGAGCGTCAGAAACCCGCCAGCCATCTACCCACAATCCTTTACCACTGGCTCCTTCAACTATCGCGACGACCAGATTGCTGCATCCTCGAGCCGTGGGCCGGTGACTTATGACGGTGACACCTACACCAAACCTGACATCGCCGCTCCGGGGCAGGGCATCCGATCCAGTCTGCCGGGCGGCAGCTATGGTTCCATGTCTGGCACCAGCATGGCTGCCCCACACGTAGCGGGCGCTGTAGCGCTCCTGCTTTCGGCGGCGCCTGGCTACGGCGGCAGGGTGGACGCCATTGAGGGGGTACTGACCAGCTCTGCGGAACCCAAGCTTGATACTCAGTGCGGCGATTCAGGCCCGCCAAATAACGTCTGGGGTTGGGGAATCCTCGATGTCCTGGCTGCCGTCGAATCGATCGTGCCGGGTTCACTCCAGGGCTGGGTTGGGGACCGCAGTAGCGATGAGCCTATCTGGGGGGCACAGGTGACAGCCCAGATGACTACTTTACCGGTGGTTGGGTCAGAGGTGACGACTGACTCCACGGGTCACTACACCATGACTCTGCCGGCCGGCACCTTTGATGTAAGCGTTCGGGCCGATGGCTATGTTTCGCAGACGGTGACGGACGTCCAGGTCATCAGCGGGCACAGTACGACACTGGATTTTGGGCTGGTGCCATTCTCTCGCTGCTATCTCCCGCTCGTTGTCAGAGATTGGTAAGCAGCCTAAATCGAAGCAATGATCCTTGCGTGGGCCTTGCTATCTGGCGACCTGGACAGTGGCCGCCCTCACCAGCCTGCATAAACGCTTGATCTATCCGGCGTTCCGCAATTCAGTCTGGCCAATCGCACGCTGGGGCAAGCAAGCGACCGTTTGGTATGAGCGTGCGGTTCCAGACAGGGAGAGAAGAGTCACCAGAACCCAGATGTTGTCCGAGTCTTGTCTGGAACTGCCACTGCCTGGCCTGCTGGCCGGCGTACAAGAGTTCAACCAGGGTGAGTACTTTGAGTGCCACGAAACGCTGGAAGAGTTGTGGATGGCCGAGACGCGGCCCATCCGGAAGCTGTATCAGGGCATTCTCCAGATCGGCGTGGCTTTCTATCACCTGGAAGCGGGACGTTACCGCCCAGTGCTGACCTTGCTGGAGCGCGGGTGCCGCTACCTAGAGCCCTTTGCGCCCACATGTATGGACGTAGACGTTGCCAGTCTGCTAGCCGATGCGGCCTGTTGTCTGGCCGAGGTGAAGCGCCTGGGACCGGACGGTCTCTGTGATTTCGACTGGTCGTTGATTCCAAAGATAGAAATGGGGTCTGAGAAGTGAAAAGCGAGAAGAACGAGAAAAGCGAGAAGAGCGAGTTTAGCTACGGTGGGCAGGCGGTCATGGAAGGGGTGATGATGCGCGGCACCCAGACTATGGCTGTGGCCGTACGCCAGCCGGATGATGAGATCCTCGTCCACACTGAGCTACTGAACGCGAGCATCTACACAGGCACAGTGAGCAAGGTGCCCTTTCTCCGGGCCTTGACCAGCTTGTGGGACGTGTTGGTGCTGGGTATCCGCACGTTGATGTTCTCCGCAGAGGTGGCTCTGGGGGAGGAGGAGGATATCGAGTTCAGCGGTCCCATCGCCTGGGGAACAGTGGCAGTCTCCTTTGCGGTGGGCATCGGTCTGTTCTTTGTCGGTCCACTGCTGTTGGTGGGCCTGGTGGATCGCTACATCGAATCTTCCTTCCTGAGCAATGTGGCAGAAGGTGCGATCCGGTTGACGATATTCGTGGTCTACATCTGGCTCATCGGGCGTGTACCCGACATCCGTCGCGTATTCGCTTACCACGGCGCTGAGCACAAGACGATCAATGCCTACGAAGCCGGCGCCGATCTGACGCCCGCAGATGTGGCCCGATACTCTACGGCTCATTACCGCTGCGGCACAGCCTTTCTGCTGTCGGTGATGGTCATATCCATTCTGGTTTTTGCCCTGCTGGGCCGCCCGCCGATGGGGCTGCGCATCCTGTCGCGGATCGTGCTCATCCCAGTAGTCGCCGCTTTGGCCTACGAGTACATCAGATTCACCAACCGTTATCGCCATAACCCCATCATCCGCACCGTGGCTGCACCGAACCTGGCCCTGCAAAGCCTAACCACCCGTGAGCCTGACGAGTCAATGCTCGAGGTATCCATCGCGGCGCTCAAGAGCGTGCTGGAGGCCGAGGGTGGAGAGCTGGCCCCCGAGTCGACCAGTCATCGGGACAATTTCCCTTCTGCGGGAGGCGTCAGCCCCTAGGAAAGAGTTGTTAATTTGGTCTGGACCGTGTATAATGCCGCTGCAGCAGCACGAACGAGGCGAGATGGTGGGGCACACCCATAGCCTTTTCGGTGGGTGCCGAGGCACTGCTCGCCTAGTGGGGAGAATGTACTGGCAGTGAGGCCAATCGGCAGTTGCTCTGCAGACTGCAGGCAGTTGATGGCGACTTGTCCGCAAGTCGCCTGCAATTGCGCGAGTGACACAGGATTCTAGTGGGGGGGCAGGGTGGCGCTGGTCACCACCTTGATGGCCCCCATTTGCTTTTCTATCACGACTGCAATGAGGAGGGAGCAAGATATGGCAGAAACGGGGAGCGCAGTCGGCGCAGAAGCCCTTGCGGACCTTTGTGTGCAAGTGTTTGAGAAGATGGGCGTGCCCGCGCACGACGCCCGAATCACAGCGGACGTGCTGGTGCGGGCCAATCTGCGGGGTATTGATTCGCACGGCGTGGCGCGGCTGCCTCGCTACGTGAATGGGCTTCGGGACGGCGTGATGTTGGCTCGACCGGAGGAGAAGGTGGTGGTCGAAACGCCAACCACTGTCACTCTGGATGCCGGGGCTGGATTGGGACAGCCAGTGAGCTACCGGGCGATGACGACGGCCATCGACAAGGCCAGGGAGTATGGCTGTGGCTTTGCCACCGTGCGCAACAGCAACCACTATGGCATCGCTGGCTACTATGCCATGATGGCCCTGGAACACGACATGATCGGCATTTCTACCACCAACGCCGCAGTGCTTGTGGTGCCCACCTTTGGCCGTGACGCGATGTATGGCACAAATCCCATTGCCCTGGCCGTGCCGGCGGACGAGGAACGCCCCATTGTCATAGATATGGCGACCAGCACCGTTCCCCGGGGCAAGCTCGAGGTCTACAACCGCCAGGAGAAGGCACTGCCCCTGGGCTGGGCAACTGACGAGCGGGGGGTACCGACCACCGACGCCGCGCACGTATTGGACAACTTTGTCAAGCGGGCCGGCGGGGGTTTGCTCCCCTTGGGCGGCGCAGGAGAGGAATTCAGTGGCTACAAAGGCTATGGCATGGGCCTGATGGTGGAGATCCTTTCGGCGGTCCTGCCCGGGGCGGCATCGCTCACTTCGGTCTATCCCAAGGACGCCGGCGGCAAACCTCTGCCCGCCAGCCTGGGCCACTTTTTTGGTGCCTGGCGGCTGGATGCCTTCCGGCCGGCGGGTGCGTTCAAGGCTGACATGGACAACTTGATCCGGGAGTTAAAGGGCGGCAACCTGGCCGAAGGCGCATCGCGGATCTATGTCCACGGCGAGAAGGAATTCGAGGAGGCCGGCCGCCGCGCTGAGTACGGCATCCCGCTGGATGCCAAGGTGGAGGCCAGTCTGAAGCAGATCGCCGCTGACCTGGACATCCGGTATGACCTGTAGGTACGGATGAGTGACAAGCCGGAAGCCATCGGCCAGGTTGAGGCGTGGGTGCGTGAGAAGTTGGATGCGAGTGACCAGCGTGCCCACGGTTGGCTCCACACCGACCGGGTGCGCCGCAATATCCTGGCACTGGCCCGCGTCGAGGGCGTAGATCCGGTGTTGGCCGAACTGGCGGCCCTACTCCACGACGTGGGGCGCACGCGGCCGGGGCCGGAGAACGAGCACGGGGCCCGGTCGGCGGAGATGGCCGCGCCGCTTCTGGCTGATCTGCTTCTGACCACTGAGGAGCGGGAAGCAGTGCTCCATGCCATCCGCTGGCACAACAGCAGGCGGGATGACACGCCCCTCCTCTGCATCTTGCGCGATGCCGATATGCTGGACGCTCTGGGCGCCATAGGCATCATGCGGGCCTTTATGAGTAAAAGCCACCTGCCGCCTTACGATCCAGAGGCGGCCTTCGAACGGGGCCTGGACCGGTGGCCTGCCGTCTACAGTGGCGATCAGGTCTTGGGCCAAATGAAGTTCTACGACTGGCTGAACACCGGCACCGCGCGGCAGATGGCCGCCGACCGCAGCGCTTTCATGGACGCTTTCATAGCCCAGGCCCGGCGAGAACTGGAATCCGGTGACTGATGTCCAGTAGCTAATACCCAAGAACCAATTGTGCATTGAGCATTGTGAATTGGAGGAGGCATGGCACGACTACACGAGTATCAGGGAAAGGAACTGCTCAAACAGCTCAAGATCGCCGTCCCCAGGGGAGGCGTGGCGCGTACTGCCGAACAAGCACGCGAGATCGCGGAGGAGATCGGGGGCGAAGTGATGGTCAAGGCCCAGGTCTGGGTCACAGGCCGGGCCGGACTGGGAGGCATCAAGAAAGCTAGCAATCCTGCGCAGGCTGAAGAGGCTGCCCGGCATATGCTGGGCATGAGGGTTCAGAACTTTGTCGTGCAGGAGGTTCTGGTCGAAGAACGGGTAGAGATCGCCCGCGAGTTCTACGCCGGGGTCATCATCGACGACGCCGCCCAGCAGCCGCTGGTGATGTTTTCCAGCGTAGGGGGCACCGGTATCGAAGAGATCGCCCTCGCTCACCCCGACAAGGTGGCACGGACGCACGTGGATGTGGGCACGGGATTGCTGGACTTTCAGGCGCGAGACCTGGTGCGCCGGACCGGCATTGGCGGCAAGCTGCAATTGCGGTTGGGTGGGGTGTTGATGAACCTGTTCCGCGTGGCTCAAAAGTACGACGCCCGCGCTGCTGAGATCAATCCCCTGGTACAACTGACCGACGGCAACCTGGTGGCCGCCGACTGTCGCATCACGGTGGACGACTATGGTGTGTTCCGGCACAAGGACCTGGGCATTGGGATCGCCCGCGAGTACGACCGCCCACCTACCAAACTGGAAAAGATCGCCTATGACGTGGAGGCCAACGACTATCGCGGCACCTTCTATTTCATCCAGATGGCCGAGGGCTTCCAAAAGGGCGAAGGCTATGTCGGTTTTCACGGGGCCGGAGGCGGTGGCTCGATGATGAGCATGGACGCCGTACTGCGCCAGGGCTACAAGCTGGCCACTTTTGTGGATACCAGCGGCAACCCCCCAGCCAGCAAGGTCTATCGCGCCGCGCGCATCGTTCTGGCTTCTGGGCCGGTGGACGGCTACTTTGGCTCCGGATCGGGCGTGGCCAGCCAGGAGCAGTTCCACTCGGCGCGGGGCTTTGTCAAGGCCTTCCTGGAAGAGCAGATCGACGTGCCGGTGGTCATCCGCCTGGGGGGAAACAGTGAGGACAAAGCCGTGGAGATCCTGGAATGGCTCAACGGCTGGGTGCCCGCACCGGTGGAGGGCTACAGAAAGGACGATCCCCCAGACTTTTGTGCCGGGCGTCTGGATGCTTTGATTCGAGAGGGCAGGCAGGCGAGTGTCAGACAAACGCCCGAGCCAGAGCAGACATCTCCGTCGGGGGACCGTGGACCGCAGCCCTATCAATTCGAAACGGTTACCGGCGGCACCATCACCTACGATCACAGCGTGTGCGCAACCTGCGACACCAAGGTCTGCGTCGAAGAGTGCGCCCGTCAGATCCTGTCGCTGAACGACAAAGGGTTGCCAGAGCTCAACATCACCCGGGAAGAGGCCAAGAAAGGCCGGTGCGTGGAGTGTCTGGCCTGCGAGGTCGACTGCTTTTTCCGCGGCGCGGGGGGAGGCAAGATTCACCTGCCGATTCCCGGCCTGGATGAATACCTGGAGGCGACGAACGTCCAATGATGGGTGCCAGAGGATGAATGACCGCATCCTCGTCCCTTGTCCAGACTGGGATGGCTGAGGGAGATCATAGCATGAACCGGGTGTTGCTCATCGCGTTGATCTTGGCGACACCGGTCGTCGCCGCGTGTGGCCCGCAGCCCGCACCGACGCCCACAGTGTCTGAATCACCGGTGGGCTTGCCCAACCCGGCGTCTGAGTTCTGCGTGGATCAGGGCTACCAGTTGGAGAATCGCACTGAAGCGGGCGGCCAGGCCGGCTATTGCATTTCCCCTGGATGGCTCCGAGTGCGAGGAGTGGGCTGTCTACCAGGGTGAGTGCGCGCCGGCAAGCGCTCCGTAGATGGATCACGGCCAAAGGAGATCGCTGTATGTCTATTCTGATTGATCAAAGTAAACGGGTCCTCGTGCAAGGCATCACTGGGCGCGAGGGCATGGCGCGCACCAAGCTCATGCGCGAATACGGCACCAACGTCGTCGCTGGCGTCACGCCGGGTAAGGGTGGGCAGGAGGTCGAGGGCGTGCCGGTCTTTGACACTGTCCAGGAGGCATGGGAAGCGGCGGGTCCGCTGGATATCTCGGTCCTCTATATCCCTGCGCCCATCGTCAAATCGGCGGCACTGGAGGCCGTCGCCGCCGGTGTCAAGCTGCTGGTCATCGTGCCCGACCGAGTGCCCATTTGGGACGTACTGGCTATCGCCGCGGCTGCCAAGGAGACCGATGCCCACTTTGTCGGTCCCAACACTCTGGGTGTGCTCAGCCCCGACAAGGCGGTGTTGGGCATGATCGGTGGGCGGGCGGCCTCGGCCCGGTCCTGGTTCTTTCCCGGTCCGGTGGGTGTGACATCACGCAGCGGCGGCATGACCTCCAGCACGGCCTACTACCTGGCCCGGGCGGGCATCGGGGCGACGACCTTGGTCCACGTGGGTGGCGACGCGGTCGTGGGCCTGCCCCATCCCAAAGTGATTGAACTCTTTCAGCAAGACCCCGAGACGAAAGCCATCGTCATGTTCGGCGAGATCGGCGGTAGCCAGGAGGAGCGGGTGGCCGACCTCATCGAGGCAGGTGAGGTGACCAAGCCGGTGATCGCATATATCGGCGGCAAGGGGGCCAAGAGTGGCACCCGATTCAGCCACGCGGGGGCCATCATTGAGGGCGGGCGTGGCACCTACGAGGGCAAGGTGGAGCGGCTCCGCTCCGTGGGCGCCACGGTGGTGGATGCGTTTGGTGACCTGCCGTCGGCGACGAAGCAAGTGCTGGCCAAGCTGGAACTGTAGGCACGCAACACGCAGTACGCTATGCGCAGAATGCAAGACGCGAAGGATACTGCATGTCAATACGAGCGGCCTGAGCTCAACGGAGGCAATATGGCGGAAGAAACCTGGAAAACTGCAATCACAAAGATAGAACCGAATGAGGTCGCTGTGCGCGGCTACCGCATAGACGATCTAATGGGCCACGTCTCCTTTGGTGAGATGGTCTACCTCGTGCTCAAGGGCGATCTGCCGACCCCAGAGGTCGGTAAGCTGATGGATGCCATGTTAGTGTCCTCTGTCGACCACGGGGCTACACCCCCCAGCGCTCTGGCGGCGCGGACGGTTGCCTCCGGGGGGGCGCCGCTGACCACGGCCATCGCCGGGGGCATCATGACCATCAACCGCTACCACGGCGGCGCCATCGAAGGCTGCATGCGGGTGCTGAGGCAGTTGGTGGCCTACAAGCAGGAGGAGGGACTCGATGCCCAGACCGCCGCCCGCGACAAGATGGCCGAGTTCCGCGCTCAGAAGATGCGCGTGCCAGGTTATGGCCATCGGGTGCACACCGACGACCCACGCACCCGGCGGCTGTTGGTCCTGGCAGAGGAGACGGGTGTGGCCGGAGAGTACATCGAGATGGCCCACGCCCTGCGCCAGGCCATGAGGGAAGCGCTGAACCGTGACCTGCCGATGAACGTCGACGGCGGCATCGCAGCGGTTCTATGCGAGTTAGGCTTCCCACCGGAACTGGGCAACGGCTTTTTTGCCATCAGCCGCACAGTGGGCCTCACGGCCCAGGTATACGAGGAGATGACGCGCGAGCGGCCCATGCGTAAGATCAGCCCTACGGCTCAGGAATACGATGGACCGCCAGATCGCAGGCTTGTCCTGGGCGCAGTCGAAGGATCAGAGACCGGGCAGTAGAGAGCGAAGATTGGAGGACATATGAGAGAGAGGCTTTTGGAACTGGTGCCTGAATTCGACCTGATTCAGGACGAGTATCTTCGGGAGAAGACGATCCAGGTGTGGGAGGCAGCGATGGAGGGCAGCGGCTGGACGCCCGACGCTTTGCTCCAGATGCCCTTCACCCTGCTCATCAATCCCTGTCCCGCCAACTACATCGAGCACGTCCGGGCCGTGACGCTGACCGCCGTGGGCGCAGCCCAGCTATTCAGCGAGATCTATGGGGACCGGGTGCCCATCAACATGGATCTTTTGGTGTCGGGCGGGCTGTTGCACGACATCGGCAAGTTGCTAGAGTACGAGACCCGCGACGACGGCATGACTGTGCAAACGCTGTACGGGAAGCTGATGCGCCACCCGTTCAGCGGTGCAGCGCTTGCCCACGAGTTTGGCTTGCCGGTGGAAGTGCAGCACATGATCGCCGCCCACGCCGGCGAGGGGGACAAGGTCAAGCGGACGCCGGAGGGAACGCTCATCAACAAGGCCGACTTTATGAACTTTGAGACCCTGCGCGACTTGCAGATCAAGAAGGAGTTGGCGGCCAAGTTGGGCTAGCTGCGCAGACGAGCGAAGGACGAAGGCCATTCGTCGTCCTTCGCTCGCCATGGAGCGCAGGCTTGGAGGCAAAGCATGGGCAAGACTATCATCGAGAAGATCATCCAGGCCCATTCGGACGAGTCGGTGGAGGCCGGGGCACCGGTGGAGGC
>CBDUWJ010000018.1:0-14848 GCA_965370895.1 uncultured Anaerolineae bacterium
ATGGGGATCATCGAGTCGATGGCTTTGATGCCGGTCTGCACCGGGGTATCCACGCTCTGGCGAGTGACCACGTTGGGCGCGATTCGCTCGATGGGGCGGTCCTTGCTGGAAGAGATAGGTCCTTTGCCGTCTATCGGCTCGCCGAGGGCATTGACCACCCGCCCGATGAGGCCATCTCCCACCGGCACGGAGACGATGCGCCCCGAGCCGCGCACCGTGTCTCCCTCCTCGATCCCGGTGTACTCGCCCATGATAATGATGCCGACGTTATCCGCTTCCAGATTGAAGGCCAGGCCCATGATGGTCTCACTACGGCCCGGCTTGGGCGGGAATTCCAGCAACTCCATGGCCATCACGCCTGCCAGGCCGTCAGCGCGGGCGATGCCGTCGCCCACCTCGAGCACCGAGCCCACATCCACAGCCTGGAGCGGGGCCTCAAATTCCTCGATTTGCCTTTTCAGCAACGCCGTGATGTCTTTGGCTTGTAAGGCCATTCATGCCTCCGAAGTCAACGTGTGATACGTGATGCGTGAAAAGTGAGCTACAGTTGAGCGCACCCTACGTTTCGCATTTCACGTCTCACATGATCTTCTATGCTGCCAAACGATCCCGCAGCGCCGCCAGTCTCCCGCTGACGCTGCCATCAATCACCTGGTCGCCCACGCGCAGGTACACTCCCCCGATCAGGGAAGCATCCACGTTGAACTCGAACTCAAGGTCCGGCCCGAAGCGGTCGGTGAGCTTGGCGCGCAGGGCTTCTTCTTCCGGTTCCGTCAACGGGACGGCGCTGGTCACTTGGGCCAGCACGAGTTCGGGACGACGGTGCACCATCCGCTCGAACTCGACAAGGATGGCGTCGAGTTGGTTGATCTGTCCGGCCTCCAACAAGGTGCCCAGGAACTTGCGGATATCCTCGCTCAATCCGCCGGCCACAGCCTGGCCCAGCAGCTCCAACTTGTCCTGCGTTGAGGCGTTGGCGTCATCCAGGGTGGTTCGCAAGGTGGCATCCACCTTGAGTGCCCTTTGGACAGCGCCCAGTTGCCGGGTCCAGGTCTCAAAGGCCAGATCGTAGATCGCGGCTGCGTAATCCTGTGGTCGAGCTTGTATGCTCACTTGAGTTCCTCAGTTTGCTCCAGGAATTCAGCGATGAGCCGCCGCTGACTCTGCTCGTCCAGGACCTCGCCGACGACCTTTTCCGAGATCGTGAGCGAGAGGTCAGCGACCTGCTGGCGCAGCTCGTCCATCGCCAGATCCCGTTCACGGGCGATCTCTTCTTTGGCCTTGTCTATCTGCACCCTGGCCTCTTCGCGGGCCTTCTCCAGGATATCCTGGCCGGCCTTCTCGCTCATCTGGGTGGACTGGGCGATGATCTCCTGTCCCTCTTTGCGGGCTTGAGCCATGCGCTGCTCGAACTCTTGCTCCATCTCGGCCGCTCGCCTCGAAGCAGCTTCCGCGTCTTCGAGCCCCTTCTTGATGCGCGCCGAGCGTTCGTCCAGCATGCGCAGTATTGGCTTGTAGGCCACTAAATAGAGGAGCACCGCCAGCAGCGTAAAGTTGACGATCTGGGAGACCAACATGCCCAGATTGATGCCTAGTGCTTCCAAGCGTCAACCTCCTTCGATTTTGGATTCTAGATTCTAGGTTGGATTATTCCTGCTCGTGCAAGCAACGCCAATCTGAAATCGCAAATCCAGGACCGCTAGACGAATTTGATGATCAGTGCCACGACGAGGGCGTAGATGCCGATAGCCTCGGTGAAGGCCAGGCTCAAGATCAGGGGCACAAAGAGCTGGTCGCTGGCTTCCGGATTGCGCCCCAATGCTTCCATCGCTTTCGAGCCGATCATACCCAGCCCTATGCCGGGGCCCAGGGCGCCTACGGCGATGGCGAAAGCTGCTGCTATGGAATTGATGGCTTCAGGATCCATTTGGGTCATTCCTCCTTGAATTCAATGTGTTCTAGTGTCCCTCTTCACCATGACTGCTGATGGCGACGACAAAGAACGCTACAGTCAACATCATGAACACCAGGGCTTGGACAAAGCCCACAAAGATCTCCAGCCCGTAGAAGGGCAGCGAAATGATGTAGGCAAAAAGGAAGGCTATCACGGCGAGCAGCACCTCGCCGGCAAAGATGTTCCCAAAGAGACGAAAGGAGAAGGAGAGGATCTTGCCAAATTCGCTGATGGTTTCGACGACACCGACGAATATGTCGATGAGACCCATGCCAAAGGTCGCAATCCGCCCCCCACAGCCCAGGCCAGGTTTGGTGAAAGCGTCCACTACTTTGCCTACTGCGATGAACTTGCCGAGATAGCCTATTCCCAAAGCTTTGAGGCCAAAGTACTGGGTAAGCAACACAGATACGATGGCCAGGGCAAAGGTCACGTTCAGATCGGTGGTCGCTGCCCGGAAGACGGGGACCAATTCATAGAGTTCCTCCTCGGCTTCGTGGGACCCGTGTCCGGCTGCCTCGGCTTCTTCCGCTTTGACCCAGAGGCCGATGGTCTGCGAGTCGCTCAGCCACACCACCGCTTCGCCGCCGTCCTCGGCGTGGTGGAGCGGTCCCCAGTTCCCAAAGAGCGGCGTAAGCCCCAACCAGTTGGAAACGATCACAAAGAGAAAGATGGTCATCACAATGGGGAAGAACCGTCGTGCCCACTTGGGACCTGCTGCCCCTTCTACCAGACCGTACAAGCCCTCGATGACCATCTCCAGGAAGCCCTGCCACCGGCCGGGCACCGTCTCCGTCTTGCGCGCAATGAGCCACGTCCCCACGATCAGGATGAGCATCGTGAGCCAAGAGGCCAGTAGGGTGTTGGTGATGGTGAAGCCGAACAGGTCAAAGACCGGTTCAGCCGCGATGGAGATAAGGGGGAGTACAACACCGGGGATGGGAAGAAGGTTCAGAATCACAAGCGCGGCGATGATGATGACCGCAGGTACCAGCACTTTGCGGGATCGAAGCTTGGACACTACTCTGGTTCCTCCTCGCCGTTTGCTTCTGCTTGTTGATCCAAGTCTTGACTGACAACCGGAGCAAAGCTCCTGATTGCCATCCGCGCCACCCCGATTGTGGCTGCGGATATTCCCAGCACCGCCCCGACCAGGGTAAACAGAGGGGCAGTAGCCAGCTTCTTATCGAGCCAGATGCCGGCCAGCAGGGGGATCAGGAGTGAGAAAAGCATGGTCCAGCTCAGGTTCAAGGCCAGCCCCAACGCTTCCCTCTTTTTCACCTGTGTCCCACTCCTAGCGCAACACTCCCTAGCGGGCTGGGTGTGCCGGCCGTGTGCGCGAAATTATAGCAGAGGTGGTGCCATTTGGCAAGTATCGATCGGCATAGATCCAGATTCTGCCGTATTGACGATCTTCGGAAGTCTCAAGTTGTGAGCCCTGCCACCGTTTCCGCGTCGAGCTTTCTCACCAAGGCCACAACGAGTTTGAGCGCACGGTCATAGTCGTCGCGACAGAGAATCGTGTTATGGCTATGGATGTGGCGGGTCGGTACGCCGAGCACCACCGTGGGCACACCCTCGTTGTGCAGGTGGATCTGAGCTCCATCGGTGGCCCCACCTGGCATGGCCGAGAACTGCAGAGGGATCTCCAGTTCTTCGGCTGTGGCGATAACCAGGTCCCGCAGTTTCAGATTGGGGATCATGCGTGCGTCGTAGACCAACAGACTCGGTCCGCCGCCCATTTTGACATCGGATTCTTCAGGCTTGATCCCGGGCACGTCACCGGCAATGTCCACCTCCAGAACGATGCCCACATCGGGATTGATGGTAAAAGCCGAGGTCTTGGCACCCCGTGTGCCCACCTCCTCTTGCACGGTGCCGACGGCATATACCGTGTTGGGATGCCCCTCGCCTGCCAGTTGGCGAAGGGCCTGGATCGCCAGAGCGCATCCCACCCGGTTGTCGAATGCCTTGGAGAGGTAGAACTTGGGGTTGGCCATGACGGTGAACTCACTGACGGGGATAATCGGGTCGCCGGGCCGCACGCCCATCTCGTGGACCTCTTTGTCAGAGCAGGCACCGACATCAATGTACATGTCCTTCTTTTCGAGTATCTTTTTCCGATCCTCAGCATCAAGCATGTGGGGTGGCTTAGCACCCAATACGCCAATGACATCCCCGCAGGCCGTCTTGATCATCACCCGGTGTCCCAGTAGCACCTGATCCCACCAGCCGCCCAGTGGCAAGAACTTGACGAAGCCTTCTTTGGTGACGAACTTGACCATGAACCCGATTTCGTCCATGTGCCCGGCCAGCATCACGCGCGGTCGCTCGTCATGGCCCACGCACTTGCCGATGAAACTGCCCATCTTGTCCTGCTCGATGATGGCTACGTCCTCCAGATAGCGGCGCATGATGGTCCGAACGTCAGCTTCGTAGCCCGGAACACCACCCGCTTCGGTGATCTCTTTGAGTAGTTGCTTGGTCTGGTCCATTCTGTGTCCCTCGTGTTGGAAGGTATTCGCCGCTGAACCGGCAGCTCATGATACCCCAACTCCCACCGCCTGTCTAATCCGGCGCGCCGGAAGGTTAGGGGTTTGGGAAACCACCGAGCGTCATGAAGCTAGTGATACCCCGCTTGACGGCGTGGAGAAACGTGGTATAATTGTCGTTGTCATTTTGACCCGGCATGCATCTTCACGCGAAGGGACGAGGAGGCGACCATGACCAAAGAAGTCGTCAGTATCAGTCTGGGTGCGTCCAGCGATGACTATGAGCTTTGCACTCGGATGTTCAGCGAGGAGATCCACGTGCGTCGCTTTGGTACCGATGGCGACGTGTCTCGCGCTGGCGAGTTGGTTGCCCAGTTCGACGGTCTGGTGGACGCCATTGGCCTGGGAGGAATGAACATAACCTTCAGGGTTGGGCGCCGTACCTATGTCCACCAGCAGATACAGCAGGTGGCCAGTGCCGCACAGACCACGCCCGTGGTGGACGGTGTGCACCTGAAGAACACGCTGGAGCGGTGGGCCATCGGGCAGATAGCCCAACAGCAGCACGGCATCTTTAGCCACAAGCGGGTGTTTGTCGTCTCTGGCGTAGAGCGTTATGGCACGGCCCAGGTTCTTGGCAGCTTCACCGACCAGATCCGCTTTGGCGATCCCATTTTTCACCTGAATCTGCCGTTTGCCCTCCGATCCTTGAAGCAGTTGGAATGGTACGCGGACCTGGTTCTGCCAGGGCTTTGCCAGTCCCGCTATGGCAGGCTCTGTCCGGAGAGTGGGGTAGAGGGGCAACACACACCGCGGGGCACCAAGTACTTTGACCAGGCTCGCATTATCGCCGGCGATTATGCCTACTTCCGCCGCTTTGCTCCTGACAACTTGAGGGGTAAGGTGGTGATCACAAATGGCCTCTCAGCCGGCGATGTGGAGGACTTGAGGGAGCGAGGGGTAGAGTCGCTGATTACCATCACCCCGCCGTTGGATGATCAACATCCTTTTGTGGGGATCAACGTCATCGAGGCGATCTTTACCAGTTTCATCGACCGCCCCCTGGCAGAGATCACCGACGACGATTATCTGAACCTGGTGACCCGCAGCGAGCTGCAGCCCCAGATCACGGTCCTGAACGAACCTCGCGACGTGGCCAAGTTTGCCTTTGTCATCCATCCTCTCAGCGCGGACGACATCTTTAACCATCCCCAGCTCAAGTATCTTCGCTTTCTGCCCAAGCGGCTGATAGAACAGTTGATAGCCAACGTCCGGCCTCTCTACCTGTCGCGGATCACAGGCATCCGGTCGGCAGCTACGGGCCGGGAAGTGGAAGGCTACCTGCTCAGCCTAGCGGCCACCCCTCGCGAATTGATGCGCCGTAAGCCAGGCTTCACCTACCGGCGGCTCATCGTCGCCTCGCGCATGGCACAGCAGATGGGAGCCCAGATCATGGGGCTGGGGGCCTTTACCAAGGTGGTGGGCGACGCCGGTATGACCGTGGCCTACAAATCGGACATCGCCATAACCTCGGGCAATAGCCTGACCGTAGTGGCCACCCTGGAGGCAGCCAAACAGGCGGTGAACACGATGGGGGGGCGGACAGACCAGGGTCGGGCAGTCGTAATCGGCGCGACGGGCTCCATCGGCTCGGTCTGTTCGCGGTTGATCGCCCAGGCGATCCAGGACGTTGTTCTCGTGGCTCCCCGCCCGGAGAAACTGATCGCCCTGAAGGCGACGATCGAGGAGGAAACACCAGGCGCGCGCGTGACCATCGCCACCGATGCAGGGCCTCACCTGGCCGACGCCGACCTGGTGATAACGACCACCACAGCTATTGGACAGAAGGTGATCGACGTTCTCAAACTCAAGCCAGGCTGCGTGGTTTGCGACGTGGCCCGCCCGCCTGACGTGAAAGAGGAGGAAGCCCGGTTGCGGCCCGACGTGTTGGTCATCGAATCGGGGGAGATCCTCTTGCCCGGCGAGCCCGATTTCGGCTTTGACATTGGTCTGGCTCCGGGCGTGGCCTACGCCTGCCTGGCCGAAGCGGCGGTGCTGTCCATGGAGGGCCGTTTTGAGAACTTTACCCTGGGCCGCAACATTGAGATGGACAAGGTCAAAGAGATGTATCGCCTGTTCCAGAAGCATGGCCTCCAGCTTGAGGGGCTGCGCAGCTTTGGCCGCCACGTCACTGACGAGGAAGTGGCCCACAAGCGGGAACTGGCCGACGACCTACGGGAGCACCCTGAACAGCTTGAGGTCCTTGTGGCGCAGGCGAACGCGGCGGCACTGGCGGAGGCCACACCCGAGCAGACCCTCAGGCGCATGGGGCCGTGGATGGCGGTGGGGGTGGCGGCAGGCGCTGCCGCCGGGGTAATGGCGTGGCTGCTGTTCCGGCAGAAGCGAGGGCGTGATTGATCGGGGGGCGGATCCTGCTATGGCCTTGAGCGATCGCTTGAGTAGGTAGCCACTGAAATGGAGCATAATCGACCAGTTAGTCGCCAGTGGCAGCGTGACTTGGTGGCTCAGATGTCGCTTTCGGTAGCTGACATGCGGCACAGGTTCTTTCACCAGAGACTGGCTCCGCTATGTCGGACTACCTCGAGTTTCGCCGAGCCGTACGGAATGTGCATACATTCAACATCTCTGATGAAAATCAGCGTCCTGGGCGACACCGGCGACGGGAATAGCGAGTGGGGGACCTAGTGCCCGACCAAGCCTCTGAGCAGCAGTTGAACCGCGCATCTCTTGGGCCTCTTTCGCGAACAGTAGAGGCTGCTCTGGCCGATTTTCAGCGCCGGCTCATTGAACTGTTTCCCGGACAGGTCAGCCAGTTGATCCTCTATGGCTCGTACGCGCGCGGTGAGGCCTCGCCAGATTCCGACGTGGACGTCATGGTGGTCGTTGGTTGGGATGACCCGGGACAGCCAAGTGGGTACTATCTGGGAAAGGCCAGCGATCCACGATGGCGGCAGATTATTGACGCGGCTATGGATGCTACGATTGCACATGGGCCTTTTGTCTCCGCATTGGTTGTTGGCGAGAGCTTATTTGACAGTAACCTGCCTGTGGCCCAACGTGCAAGACAGGAGGGGAAGGTCTTGTGGACGAACAAGCCGACCTAACAGCTCCGCGAACCTGGCTACAAGTGGCTGAGATTAAGCTCGGCCATGCCAGTGAGATCTTTGACATCGGTTTGTATGACGACGCGATTTCACGCGCCTACTATGCGATGTTCTACGCAGCCAAAGCGGCCCTACTCAGCGAAGGGTTGGATCTGCGAAAGCACTCTTCTGCCATTGCCAAGTTCCGGGAGCTATTCATCATCACAGGACGTGTCGAGGCCGACTACTTGCACTACCTGGGGCGGGCGCAAGGCGCGCGGGAGCGCAGCGACTATGTCCCAATCATGCCTGCCAGTCGCGAGGATGCCGCTGAAATCCTGGCTACGGCTGAGGCCTTTATAGGTAGGATGGCAGACCTAGTGGAGAGCGCCACGCGATAATGGCCCTTATCGAACCGACATCCTTTCTCGCCGACCTCAAGAGGCGAGGGATGACCGTGCACGACATGACGGACTAATGAGCGGAAGCTGTAACGCTCGAGGCACTCCCCACACCTGTAGCGCTGGCGTTGCTAGGGCTGGGGACCTGGATCCTGCTAAGGTGGCTGCGCCGTCGCAAGAGCAGGGGATAATGCAAGAAGGAGAAAAAGCATGGCCGAGAGAAAAGTTGTCCTCGTCACCGGCGTAGCGGGCTACTGGGGCTCCCGAGTAGCCGCACGGCTGGTGACCGAGGCGGATCACCACGTCATCGGTCTGGACGTGGAACGGCCGGCGGAGGAGATCAAGGGGCTTGATTTCGTCCAGGCCGATGTGCGGAACCCGCTGCTGGTCGATCTGCTCAAGGCAGAGGGGGTCGATACTGTATGCCACCTGGCCTTTGTCGAGAGCATCCGGCGGAGCGAGAGTGTCTTTGACTTGAACGTCATGGGCACCACAAGGCTGCTTGGCGCCTGCGCCGAGGCCGGCGTCCGCAAGGTTGTGCTCAGGAGCAGCACGGCTGTCTATGGTGCCCGCCCCACCAACCCGGCTTTTTTGACCGAGGATCATGCCCTGCGGGGCAGCAGGCGCTACGGCTACACCAGGGACATGGTGGAGATCGCAGCGTTTTGCAACGGCTTTTGCCGCCGGGTGCCTGAGATGACGCTGACCGTTCTACGCTTCGCCAGTATCATAGGCCCTGCGGCGGACACGCCCATGACCCGCTTTTTGAGGGAGCCATGGGCGCCGAGCCTTTTTGGTTTTGATCCGATGATGCAGCTCATCCACGAAGATGATGTGGTCGAGGCGTTGGCCCACGCCGTGCTCAACAATGTGCCGGGGATGTTCAACGTTGCTGCCGTGGATGCGTTGCCTCTCAGCAAGATTCGGGGTTTGGCGGGCAAAGCCCTCCTGCCGGTCTTCCACCCCTTTGCCTATTGGGGGCTGGGACTACTTGGTGGCCGGGGCCTGCAGCTCAGCCGCTGCCTGCCGATGGAGCCGGACTATCTGCGCTTCCCCTGGGTGGGCGACCTGACAAAGATGGGCGAGGAACTGGGCTTTGAGCCTCGCTACACGGCCGAGGAGTCTTTGGCCGAATTTGCCGAACGAAACCGCTTGCGCCGCTACTTGCCCGAGTCGGCGATCCTGGCCCAAAGCGAGAAGCGGCTGCGTGACATCATGGAGCAACGTGGCCGGGCCAGGAGCGGGCAGGACACACCCGTATCGAGCGCAGAGGAGGGAGGAGATCATGACTAGCCAAGAGGCCCAGTGCAAGGCCACAACCAAGGCAGGTGAGCCGTGCAGGAACCCTGCGCTGGCTGATTCAGAGTATTGCCACGTCCATCAGGGGATGGCCGCTCAAGAAGCAGGGGACCTCCCTCAACCAGTGGAGACGCAGGTTGAGCAGGAACTCTCGAAAGAGGAGTTGCGCCAGCAGTTGATCGCCGAAGTGGACGAGATGGCCGAACGGGTGCAGGCCGTTACGCCAGACTATGAACCCCCGCCCTACTCCCCGGAGCGCTTTAAGGCTGTGCTGGAGGAGATTCTGAGCAGACTCCCGGGGAACATTCAACTGGATGTGCTGGAGCGACTGCGGGGCGCGCTCAGTGAGGACCTGTTCGACATGGACGTCTGGAAGGGCGCTTGGTACATGCTCAACTACACGGTGCAATACAACGTGGACGTTGTCAAGCGGCGCTTCACGGGCGAGTACGAGACCGACGAGTGGGGATTGGATTGGGAGTTCCTGGATGCCGTGCGCCCTTTTTTCACCTTTCTGTACAAGGCCTACTGGCGGGTGAAAACGACCGGCCTGGAAAACATCCCCATCGAGGGCCGGGCGCTGCTGGTGGCGAACCATTCGGGGCAGTTGCCGTGGGATGGCACGATGGTGGGCACGGCGGTCTTGAACGAGCACCCGGCCCAACGACTGGTGCGCACCCTTTATGCTGCCTTGCTGCCCAGTATTCCTGTTGTCTCCACCATGCTGGTGAGACTGGGGCAAACCCTGGCGACGGTGGAGAATGGCACTCGCCTGCTGGAGCAGGAGGAACTGGTAGCCGTCTACCCTGAAGGTTACAAGGGGGTGGGCAAGCTCTACAAGGACCGCTACAAGCTGGCCCGGTTTGGCCGGGGTGGTTTCATCAAGATGGCGCTCGACACGCAGGCGCCCATCATCCCTGTGTCGGTAGTGGGCGCTGAAGAGACCTACATCTCGTTGGGCAAGTTGCCCACCCTGTCCGGGGCCACGGGGATTCCGTATCTGCCCGTCACGTTGACCTTTCCCTGGCTGGGGCTACTGGGCTTTGTCCCGCTGCCGACCAAGTGGTACATCGATTTTGGCACGCCGATCGCGATGGACGGCTACGGCCCAGACGCGGCAGAGAACCTGGTTCTGGTCTCGCAACTGACCGATCACGTGCGCAATATCGTTCAGGACATGCTACACGACCGCCTGGCCCAGCGACGTTCGGTTTTCTTTGGCTAGTCGCTGGCTGGGGCCAGGCAGCATACGGGCCCGAGCCGACAATGAGGCACTATGGCATACTACGCCGACACTGACCAACTCTACGCCGTCGCCCGGGCGCTCTTCACTCGCCTTGCGGAGGAGGACCCTGGCGCGGCCGATGGCATTCTTCGCTCGCACATGGTGATCTGCCTGCGGACCACAAAGCCCACGGCTGAGTTTACGCTGAATGGGCGGCAGCGGCCGCTGCAGATCACCTACGGGTCGTCGCGTCTGCGGCCCACCCTGGATATCCAACTGGCTGGCGACACCTTGCATCACATCCTTTTGGGCGACAAATCGATGAAAAAGGCGTTGGCCAACGGGCAACTGAAGGTGCGCGGCCCAGTGTGGAAAGCCATGGCCCTGGCTGACCTCTTTCACCGGGGGCAGATTATCTACCCCGAGGTGTTGCGTGAGCAGGGCCTGGCCCCGGATTAGCAGGGAGGCAGACCTCCGTGTTCTGTTTTGGATCTACCGAGTCTGAATGTCCTGGCTGCGGCTGCCTGGCTCTGGTCTGTCAGGCTGGCATGAGAGCCAGGTTTTGCGATTCTGCAACAAGGAGATAGCGAGATGGCAAGGAAACCTCTCTCGAGCGTGGATACGACGTGGTTTCGCATGGAAGATCCCACCAACATGATGATGATCACCGGGGTCATGGTCTTTGGCGCGCCGATGGATTTTGAGCGCCTGAAGGCAACGATCGAGCACCGCCTATTGTGTTTTGACCGTTTCCGGCAGCACGTGGCCCGGTCCTGGCGGCCCCCGGGCCGCTTCCATTGGGAGAACGACCCAGATTTTGACCTCAATTACCACCTGCAGCGGGCTAGCCTGCCGCCGCCAGGCGACCAGGCGGCGCTCCAGGACCTCGCCAGCCTGCTGGCCAGCACGCAACTCGACTTTTCCAGGCCTCTGTGGCAGTTCCACCTGGTCGAAGAGTACGGCAGTGGCTGCGCCCTCATCTGTCGCTTGCACCACAGCATTGCCGACGGGATCGCGCTGATCCATGTACTGCTCTCTCTGACCGACCCCGATCCCGATGCCCCCTGGCCCGTCAGCGAGCCAGAGGCACCTCGCTGGCGCCGCCGGAGCCGGCTGGGGGCAGTGACCCGGCCCGCGTGCTCGGCGCTCAGGACCACGCGCCAGGCTACCGGAACATTGCTGCACGGGGGCGTGGGAATGCTCGCTCATCCCTCGCGTGTCCTGGATCTGGCCCGGCTGGGAGCTGGTGGCACGACGGCCCTTGGCAAGCTGGTACTGCGCTGGCCAGACCCGAAAACGATCTACAAAGGCGAGCTAGGCGTCTCAAAGCGGGCCGCCTGGTCGGCGCCAATCCCGTTGCAGGACGTCAAGACCATCGGGCGTGGACTGGGGGGCACGGTCAATGACGTGCTGCTCACGGCCATGACCGGCGCGCTGCGGCGCTACCTGCAGGACCGGGGAGAGCCGGTAGATGGCCTGAACTTGCGCGCTATCATCCCGGTCGACTTGAGACCGCCCGGCGTTGAGCCGGATCTTGGTAACAAGTTCGGTCTCGTCTTTCTCTCACTGCCGCTGGGCTTTGCCGACCCGGCCGGCCGCCTGCACGAAGTCAAGCGGCGCATGGATGGCCTCAAAGGCTCGCTGGAAGCGCCTGTGGCGTTTGGGATCCTGAACGCCATTGGTATAGCACACATACGGATTCAGGACATCGTGGTCGGCATTTTTCAGACCAAAGGCACGGCAGTGATGACCAATGTGATGGGACCCAAGGAGAAGATCTATCTGGCAGGGGTCCCCCTTGAGGCCCTCATGTTCTGGGTACCCCAATCGGGCCGCCTGGGGATGGGGGTGAGCATCCAGAGCTATGCTGGCCGGGTCTGGATGGGCCTCATTACCGACGAAGGCCTGGTGCCCGACCCGGAGGCGATCATCGCCGGGTTCCACACCGAGTTCGACGAGTTGCTGGCCCTGGCGCAGAAACCGGAGGAGGCGGCCAGGTTCAAAGCAATGGCGGCGACGCTGGACGATGCGCTGGCGAGGTTGGACGCGGTGCTGGAGGAGGAAGCCGAGGCTGCCGCGCCTGCACAGGGCGAAGCGCCTACGGGCGAGCAGGAGGTGGCAGTTGCAGCCGCACCTGAGGAAACACCGGCTCAATGCCAGGCCCTGACCAAAGCTGGCAAGCCGTGTAAGAATCGGGCCCTTCCCGGTTCAGACTTTTGTGGCGTTCACCAGGCAGCGGCCATCACGGCTGACCCAGGCGAGCTGTGAGGTCACCCCCAACCGTATAGATGAGCACAGGTCAAAGCCTGCCGGTGGGCTTTTGGGCTTGCCCCGGGGCCATGGCTATTCAAACTTGAAACGCCACACCGCCAGCCCAAAGAGGACCACGGCGTAGGCCAAGAGGATCACAGCCGGGAGCCACACGGACTCCAGACCCAGTCCCCGGATGACGATGTTTTCCAAGCCGTCTATGGACCAGGCCGTGGGCGTGAGATGCCCCACGGTCTGGAACGTCTCGCTGGTGAACTCTAACGACATCCAGGCCCCGCCCAGCCCTGCCAGGACCATCATCAGAACGAGGGCAATCATGATGACCTGCTCCTGGGTCCTGGCAAAGATGCCGACGAGCAGGCCCAGGCTGGCCGACCACAACGCCGTTGTGACCACCATCAGCAGCGTGGCCAGTGGCACCCGGAAATAGCCCACGCCGAGGAAGATCTGGCCAAAGACAACCAGGATAGAAAGCTGCAAGAAGATCATCACGAACATCGCGAGGTAGTGGCCCAGGATGATCTCGAAACGGGAGATGGGGGTTGTCAGAAGCCGCCGGAGCGCCCCGGATTTTCGCTCCAGAACCAGAATCTCGCCAGCGCCCATCAGGCCGGCCAGGGCGAACTGGACCATGATCCCGGCTGAGGAGTGGGCAAAGCCACTGGGCTCAGCCGCGTTGTCCCCACCGCTCTCGCTGGCGGTCTGCGAATGGCTCGTCGTGACCGTCAGGGGAGGCTTCTGCCAGGCGGCAACGGCTTGGTCCAGTGTCTCTTCCAGGAATACCGCGTCCGCAGACCCTCCCTGGGCCTCGTACGCCAGGCCGCTCAATCGGGCGGCCTGAGTGGAGCCCATCAAACGCGCCACGGTGGCTTGTATGGCAGTATGGGCCGCATGACCAGCAGTGGAGTCCAGGTTAACGATGACCTGAGGTCTGAGAGCCAAACCATCGGCGGGGCCCAGAGCATGCTGGCCATAGCCAGCCGGGACAATCACCACCGCGGCCAGCTCACCCTCCACCACCTGTTCCATCAAACCTTCGGGGTCTGCGCTTTCCAGCACGATGGGCTGGATAACGCCGGAGGCGGTGAGCAGATGCAGCAGATGGGTACTCAGCACGCTGCCATCGTCCTGGTCGAGGAATCCAACCGGCAGGCGTGGCTCCTCCTGTGCGCCTTCACCGCTAAAGACAAAGCCAAACAGCAGCGTGAAAGCGATGGGCATGATCAACAGAAAGGTTGCCGCTTTCCAGTCACGGACCAATTGGCTCAGGTCTTTCAGTGCAAGGTCGATGATCCGCATAAGCACCCTCCTATGCATACCGCTTTCGGAACTTGAGCACCCCTACCACAAAGAACACAAGCCCCAAAACCAGCATCACGGCAACCGTCAGCCATATGTCCTCCACGCCACCACCCTCCAGCAGCAACCGCCAGCCGCGCACGCCCCATCCCTGGGGCACAAAAAGCGAGGCAGTGCTCATTGCGCTGGAACCATTGGGCGTGGTGGCGGTGAAGACGCTGAGCATGCCCACCATACCCATCACCGTCATCACGCCGCCGGAGACGATGCCGGTCTGGCGGGTGCCCTTGAGCAGGGAGGTAACAAAAATGCCAAAACTGGATGCCAGAACGACCAGCCCCAGTGTGACCATTGCCACGGGCAAGGGCTCGCCCCAGTCAATGCCAAAGATCAGCGCCGTGACCACCACCAGTACTACTACCTGGACGGCGAGCATCACAAAGGTGGCGACGAACTTGCCACCCAGAATCGTGGACAGGGGAGTAGGCGTGGTAAAGAGCCGGGGCAGGGTGCCAGCCTCCTCTTCCTGAAGGATCGACTCGGCTGAAGCCGCGCCGGTGAAAAAGACAAAGAAGACCATCATGCCAGCTACGATCAGGCCGATTATCATGGCCATGCCATCTGTGCTTTCCTCCTCCGCGCCAGCGGACAGGACATCTACAAGGGGATTGGCCTCTCCCTGATAACCTTCGCCCAGCTTGGCCAACCAATCACCGTATTGCCTGGCGATGCTCCCGTGCAGAGTTGCATCGACTGCCATGCCCCGCTTTGACAACTGGCCGGAGGCTATGTCGGTCGCGATC
>CBDUWJ010000019.1:0-14456 GCA_965370895.1 uncultured Anaerolineae bacterium
ACTTTGCCTTGGAGATCGGCCGCAACTTGGTCCATGGATCTGACGGTCCGGACACGGCGGCCTACGAGATCCCGCTCTTTTTCGCAGCGGACGAGATTCTGTCCTACCAGCGCGCCGTGGACGGCTGGATCAACGAGTAAGCTGGGCTCAGAGCCAGCCGCCCTCACTACCCGATGGGATGCCGGCGCCCTTGTTGGGTGAGGGCGCCAAAGCTCCAGTCCTCACAGCCGCTGTGCTCGGGTCACGGTGTCCCCCCCTTCTTCCCCCTACGCGCTACTGGCTCTTGATGCGCATGTAGTAGAGGGCCGATTCCAAGTACTCCTGGGCCGTCATTTTGAAGGGGAACATCCGGTTCTTCATGGCCCATCCCTTCCACACCTTGTAGACCAGCCAGAAAAGACCGTTCGAGGGCAGACGGATCAACCGCCTGATGACCGGCAAAAGCCTGGGGAACTCCACCGCCAGGGCAAAAAGCTTCTGCAGATTCTCTATCTGTCGCTTCTCGGCTTCACTTCCGAACTTGATGACGGTGTCATCACTGACCGAGCCCGACAGATCGTCGAATGAGCCCATCATCCAGCCGTGCTCGTAGGCCCACTCTCCGAGCGCCGTCCTGGGATAGGGCTGGAAGAGGAATACGTTGGCGTAGGCCGGCCGGCACTGGACGTTGAGTTCCAACGTCTCGAAATCATTCTCCAGCGTGCCGGTGGGCAGGCCCAGCATGTTGTTGGTCATGAAGGTGATGTCGTGCCGCCGCAACGTCTCGGCTGCACCCAGAATCTCCTCGCGGCTCATGTTGCGGTTCAAGACGGCGTTGCGCAGCCGATCGTTGCCCGCCTCCAACCCAAAGCTGACCGACACGCAGCCAGCATCCTTAAAGAGCGCGATCTTCTCATCGTTCACCAAGTTAGCCCGCACCTGGCACCAGAAAGGCAACGGATTTCCTTCCCGCCTGATCTCGGCCTTGTAGCGGGTCATGAACTCCACCAGCCACCGGTCTTGCAGGATAAAGGTATCATCCATGAACAAGACAAAGCGCACGTCGTGCCCGGATGTGACCTCCTTCAGTTCGCGTATGACATTGTCCGCGCTGCGCCGGCGAAAGCGGCGTCCCTGGCCTTCATAGAGGTCAGAAAAGGCCTTGTTGAAACAAAAGGCACAGTCATAAGGACAGCCCCGCCCCGTGATGAAAGGCTTGATCTTGGAACCGCGACTTTGCTTGTGAGCAGCGTAGAGCAGCTCCCGGTCGGCGAAGGGCAAAGCGTCCAGCTCTTCGCCGGACAGCAGCGGGCGCAGCGCATTGCGCACCTCGCGAGCGTCCCGCCCATTGCCATCCAGCCCGCCGGAAAACCACCAGTTGGGGATGTTTGGGTCGGGCAGATACACACCATCTCCATTCCGCTCCAGGGCGTTCATCAGATCCAGGGTGGCGTACTCACCCTCCCCGATGCACAGCCCGTCCACCCCTTCTTGCTCGATCATCTCGGGGAAGAAGGTGGGGTGTGGTCCGCCAAAGATCGAAAAGACACCCGGCAACCGGGCACGGATGCGCTGGTTCAATTCCAGGTACCAGGTGTGCGGCCCAGTGTAGACTGTGTAGGCCACAACGTCGGGTTGCAGTCGTAGCGCGGCCTCCAGAGGATCCTCTTCGGTGGCCACCACCAGGCTGACCTGATGCCCAGCCTGCTTCAGTAGACTACTGATCAGCAGGATGCCGTGGGGCTCGTTGTCAATCTCTTTGACGATGAATAGCAGATGCAATGTCAGTCTCCGTCGGGCTATCTCCTGCCCGCTACGACTTGATCTTCATGAAATGCCGCGCCGTCTCTACCATTTCTCCCAGGCTGAGCTTGACGGGATGCACCCGGTTCTTGATAGCCCATCCCTTCCAACCTTTGTTCAGCAACCAGAAGAGGGTGTTGTCAGGCAGTTTCATCAATCGTCTGATCATGGGCACGAACCGGGGCCATTCGACGCCGATGGCAAAGAACCGCTGCAGGACCGCTAACTCCCGCTTGTGCGCGTCGTCGAACTTTAGGACTGAGTGATCCCAGGCCACCTCGCCGATGTCGTCAAAAGTGCCCACCATCCAGCCATGCTCGCGGGTGAACTCGCCCAACTCGGTACGGGGATAGGGCTGGAAGATAAATACGTGGGCGTAGGAAGGCCGGGACTGGATGTTTAGCTCCAACGTCTCAAAATCGTCCTCCAGGGTGCTGGTCGGTAGGCCGATCATACTGGTCGTGGTCAAGTGCAGCCCACCTTCCCGGATGAGGCGCGATGCTTCCAGGATCTGCTCCTTGCTCATGCGGCGCTTCAACAGGTCATTGCGGATGCGATCGTTGCCCGCTTCGATGCCCATGCTGACGCAGTGACAGCCCGCGTCCTTCAGCAGGCGCACCTGCTCGGCCGTCACCAGGTTGGCCCGTGTATTGCAGAAAAAGGGCAGGCCGACCTCCCGAGGGTATTTCTCCGCAAATTCGACCAGCCACTCCGTGGACAGCACAAAGGTGTCGTCCACAAAGACGACAAACTCCAGAGGCCAGGTCGACCGCACCCAGCGGACCTCCTCGATGACGCGGTCCACGCTCTGCTGGCGAAAGCGACTGCCCTTGCCGCGATAGATCTCTGACAGGGCGTGGTTGAAGCAGTAGGTGCAATTATAGGGACAGCCGCGCCCGGTGAGAAAGTGCTTGATCTTGCTCCGGGCAGCGATGGGCGCCCGGTCGTATACCAGCGCCCGGTCGGGGAGGGGCAGGCTATCCAGGTCTTCTACGTAGGGCCGCACGGGGTTGGCCAGGGCGTCGCCATTCTGTGGGAAGGACCAATTGGCCAGGCCCAGCACTGCCTCGCCACCGCCGTCAGCCAGGCCGTTGACCAGGTCTACGAGTGCCCCCTCACCCTCGCCCCGGCAGATACCATCCACGCCCTCGTCGTGGATCATCTCGGGAAAGAAGGTGGGATGCGGCCCGCCGAAAACGGAAAAGATGCCGGGCAGCTCTGTCTTGAGGCGCCGGTTCACGTCCAGGTAGTAGCGTTGCGAGCCGGTGATGACCGAGTAGGCCGCTACGTCCGGCCGGTACTCACGGGCCACCGCTAACGGGTCATGGTGAGCGCCCACAGCCAGCTCCACCTGGTGGCCCGCTGCCTTGAGGGCGCTGGACAGGTGCATAATGCCCTGTGGTTCGTAGTCAATTTGCTGAACGATGAACAACACGCGCAAGGTTGAACCTACCTGAGAAAACTAGAGTCGTTCCACTTTGACGGAACGACCCTGCAACCTGGCCCAGTCTACCACAGGGTTGCCTGCCTGACAAATCGGACCAAGAAGGTCAGCGTTAGCGGCCTATCCCCACGGACCCCAGATCTAGATCACTGCCCAGCGGGAACAGCCACCGCCCCCAGGGGACCGGCTGGCCATCGCGCGTCACACGCATCTTGAGCCGATAGGTCCCTGAGGGTATGCCGTCAGGCACCCGCAGGGCTGGGTATTGTCGCACGACCTGGCCCTGGTACCATTGGTCGCTTGGGTACCGCCCGCCCACCGGCTCCTCGCCCAGCGGGTGTTCCTCGTCCCCCTCCAGCCAGAAGCTCACCCGCAGGGCGCCCTGCGTCTGCCCTTGTGCTTGCCACAACAGCGTCAACGGCAGGGTTTCGCCGGAGGGATAAGCAACCTCAGGGTCCGGCGGGGTGAATCCCAACAACTCCACGTCGCCAAAGCGGGCGTGGACTGTCTTGCCTACACTCGCCTCCAGCGCCCGACTGGGCGGGCGCGCCGGGTTCCCGTCCAGGTGTACGGGCGGTAGCTCGGCGCGGCCTCGCTCGGCGCCAGTGTCTGGCTCGTAGACTATGACCAGGGGCGTGTATTGGCCGGGCGGCATGCCGGCTGGCAGTGGGATCTCGTAGGCATCAGCCACCACTTGGCCGGGACGCCAGGAGGTGGCGGGATAGGCGCCCGCCACCGGCTCAGCGTCGGTAACGGCTACCACTTGGCCGCCGGCGTCCACAAGCCGCGCCGAGGTTTTGAATGGTTCCTCCAAGCCCTCCGCTGCCTGCCACCAGATCCGCAGTCGGGCCCATGCTAGCCAATGGCCCCGGTGCTCGCGCAGGCCGTGGCCCAGCGACCGCAGGCCGGGCACCAGTTCCAGTTCGGTTGGGCGTGGCGCGCCCGGCGCACCATAGTCCGGCTCACCCACGCGCATGAGTGTTTCCAAGTCCCCGGCGACGTCTATCAATCCCGTGACAGCACTTGGGGCATGGTCGTCGGTTAGGCCAGGCAGGGGGCGGGTGATAAAGGCTGTGCGGCCGGCCGCCAATGCCGCCTCAACTGCCAGCCGGCGAGCTTCCTCGTCGTCGGCGGCGATGGTCTCCACATCGGCGCGCAGGCCTGCCGTCTCCTGAAAATAGCGCAGCAGCGTCATCTCGCCCAGCAAGCCGACGACGGTGCTGTCGGCCGGCAAAGGCTGCTCCAACACGTACAGCCCATAGTCGTGGACGATCCAGCTCCGGCTCAGATCCACGTCGGGGTAGTTGCGGACCGCGATCGCCAACGGCTGAAAGACAGCAGCCAAGAAGAGCAGCAGGCAACAAACAGCAAGCAGGCGGCGCAGGGCCAGGCTGCGGCCTCGGGGGTGCAGCAGGTCGGCAGCATAGTCCAGCCCAACGCCGATCCAGACGGCTACCAGCACGAAAGCCGGAATGAAGAACACCTCCACATCGGGCACGCGATAGACGACGGCAAAGGCAACGTAGGTGATGAAAGCCGAACCGGTCAGAACCAGGGCTTTCGGCGCGGCCCCGCCTCTCGCCGCACGCAATAGACCAACCAGGCCCACCAGCGCCAGGGCCAACCCCACCGGGCCGAACTGCCTCCAGAACAGATCGATGTAAAACGCAGCGTCCAGGTCACGGGCCAGGGGATTGTCAGCCAGGAAAACATCAAAGCTGCTGGCCGTCACCCACCTCCAAAAACCACTCCACGTGTTGGCGTAGGTACCGTCCAGCGAGCCCACATGTCCGCGCAGAGGGAGATAGAGATAGAGAAAGAGAGGCACGAGCAGGCAGGCAACAAGCACGACAACAGGCCGTCCGGCGACCTGCAACCAACGGGGCCGCTCTGGGTGCTCCGGTCCCAGCAGCGCCGCCCGGCTGAGGCTGCGCCGCTCGACGAGAAGGACAAAGACGAGCAGCGCCGGGGCCAGCAGCAACATGGTGCGGTGATGGGTCAGGCTCAGGCCGTAGAGGGCCGCCAGGGCAAAGAGCAGCGGGTGGAGCCGCAGACGCCGCCTGGGTAGCACCGCTGGCAGCAAGTGCCGGTAGGCAGTGCAAATACGCCAGGTTGCCCGGCGCACTGCCGGCGGGAGCCGCATCCAGAACCCTTCGCCATCCTCAACCGAGGCCTCAGTAGAGGCCTCTACTGGGGCGTCTACTGGGGCGTCTACTGAGGCGTCTACTGGGGCCTCTACTGAGGCCTCCACAGGCGCCACGGCCGCCCTGGGGGCGACCTGGAGGAGGGAAAAGGGCGTGACGGGTAGCAGGGGCTGGCGAGCCCAGCGCAAAACCAGCCACAGCAGTGCTGCGACGAAGGCGCTATTCAGGGTATAGACTTCGGCGATGACCGACTGGGACCAGAAAACCGGCGACGCCGCCAGGGCCATGGCCCCGAGCAACGCTGGCAGCCTGCGGCGGGTCAATTGGCGGGTGACCAGGTAGACCAGGGCCACGGTCAGTGCCCCCGCCACTGCCGACAGGAGGTTCACTCTCCAGGCGACGTTCTGCCATGGCAGCAGGGTGAACAGCTTGCCCAGCAAGGTGTAGAGCGGATAGCCAGTGGGGTGGGCAATGCCCAATCGGTAGCATACCAGGGGGAACTCCAGGCTGTCGTCAAAAAGCGTGGCGACCGAGGGGGCCAACGTCCAGGTGTAGGCGGTCAGACTGGCAGCAAAAAGTCCCGCTGCCAGCAGGCCATCGCCAGCTTGATCCCACACCTTGCGTATCGTGGCTACAAAGGGTTCGATCTTCACAAGTCCCTCACGCGGTGAATGATACCACAAGTGGGTCCAAACACAAAGCACAAAGATCCGTCTTGGCCGCCCGTCCGGAATTGGAAGAACATGACGAACAGTGCGAGATGAATAGGGGGCGATCCTGGCCAGCCCAGTGGTGACACTGCGACAGTGAGCATCCTCGCGGACGCCCAGATCAAGCGATGTCAATTCTCAGGTATTAGATCAGGCGTTGGCTCGGACGTGGCCATCTCCTCTCTCACAGCTTCTGGGAGTCTACGAACAGCCTCAACCAGGAAACAATTGTACCAGACGGAAGGCAGGCCGTCAAGCAACTACTGGGGTTCAAGTTGCCCGTTTTCAGGTAAGTTGGTACAATGCTGGTGTGCTGGGTTGTACTCAACATGCGGCTCAAGGGCGAGACCCAGCACGGTCCAACTACCAGCCGGTTTCCTATCCCTGGAGCCGCCTTTGTCGCCCGGCCTGATCGGGGCGGGTGGACCAGCGCATCCGTCCCCATCAGCAGAGAGTCTTTACGAGGAGGTAAGATATGTACAAAAAGCTGTTCATTCCGGGTCCCACCCACGTGCGGGACGAGATCCTGCAGGCTCAGACTGCACCCATGATCGGCCACCGGGCCAAAGAGTACTCGGACCTGCAGGCCGCAGTGACGCCCAAGCTCCAGGAAATGCTCTACACCCAGCAGCGAGTCTATCTGTACGCCTCATCTTCGAGCGGCGTCATGGAGGGCTCGGTGCGCCAGGCTTCCACCAAGAGGGTGCTCACCACCGTCTGCGGCGCATTCTCCAAGCGCTGGCACCAGATGGTCGTGGCCAACGGTGTGCCCTGCGACAAGCTGGAAGTGCCGATGGGCCAGGCCATCACAGTGGAACTGGTGGACGAGGCATTGGCCAGGCCTGCCCTTCTGGGGACAGGCGACGAATATGATGCCATCACCCTGGTTATGAACGAAACCTCCACCGGCGTGATGAACCCCATCCAGGAGATCTCAGAGCTGCTCCACGACAAATACCCCGACATACTGATCCTGGTAGATGCTGTCAGCGCCATGGCCGGCGCCAAGATCGAGTTCGATGCCTGGGGGCTGGACGTGTGCCTGGCTGGCGTGCAAAAGTGCTTTGCCTTGCCGGCAGGCCTGACCGTGTGCGCCGTCAGCGACCGGGCGCGAGAGCGGGCACTGCAGGTGCCCAACCGGGGCCATTACTTTGCCTACGACGAGATGGACAAAAAATACGAGGCGCACCAGACCCCCTCCACGCCGGCCATCAGCCTCATCCAGGCCCTCAACAAGCAGATGGACGACATCCTGGCCGAGGGGCTGGAGAACCGCTGGGCGCGGCACATCGAAATGGCCGAGATCGTCCGAGATTGGGCTCGCACGTACTTTGCCCTGTACGCCGACGAACGCTATCTATCCAACACCGTGACCAACATCGAGAACACGAGGGGCATTAGCGTCGCTGGCCTCAACGAGGAACTGGGCAGGCGCGGGGCCATGATCTCCAATGGCTACGGGCCTTTGAAGGAAAAATGCTTCCGCATCGCCCACATGGGCGACCTCCAGGTGCCGGATATCAAGTGGCTGCTGGGCCAGATCAACGACATCCTGGGGCTATAACGAGCGTTTAGCGTGTTCTGCAGGTCGCTGGCGAAATGCACGCTGCGGAATGCGTTGGCCGCAACACGCATTAGGGAGATGAGACGATCATGAAGGTATTGATTTGCGATCCAGTCGCTCCTATCACAATCCAGGCGCTGCTCGACGCGGGCATCGAGGTGGACAACCGCCCTGCGATCACTGCAGAAGAGCTGTTGAGTGACGCTGCCAGCTACGACGGCATGGTGGTCCGCAGCCGGACCAAGATTCCCAAGGAAGTGATCGATGCCGCCACGAGCCTCAAGATTGTCGTGCGCGGAGGCGTCGGCCTGGACAACATTGACGTGGCCTACGCCACGGAAAAAGGGGTGGAGGTGCGCAACACCCCCAAGGCCAGCTCCAACTCGGTAGCCGAGTTGGCTCTCGGCTACATGCTGGCCCTGGCCCGGCACATCCCTCAGGCGACGATGAGCATGACGGCCGGCGAATGGCAGAAGAAAACGCTCAAGGGCACCGAGATTGCCGGCAAGACGTTGGGGCTGATCGGCTTTGGCAACATCGGTGGCTTGTTGGGCCGGAAGGCGGCGGCCCTGGGCATGACCGTGATTTTCTACGATGTGATCGTTTACCCCGATCCAGGGCCGGCCAAGCAGGTCAGCCTGGAGGAAGTACTGGCTCAAAGCGACTACATCTCGATGCACGTGCCTCTGTTGCCGGCGACGAAGGACATGCTCGACGCCGACACTCTGGCCAGGATGAAAGATGGCGTGTACATCATCAACTGCGCCCGGGGCGGCGTTGTGGACGAGGATGCCCTGTACGACGCTCTTGTCAGTGGCAAGGTCGCCGGTGCGGCGTTGGATGTGTACGCGGATGAGAAAGTGAACCCTGGCAACCCCAAGCTCTTTGGACTGAAGGACGAGAACGGATTCACAAAAGTCATCGGCTCGCCCCACATCGGGGCCGGCACCGTCGAGGGCCAGGCCCGAGTTGGCACTGAAGTCGCCGACATTCTGATCGAGTTCTACCGGACGAACTCCTTGTAGACAGAGTGAGCCGGAGCTGATGCTCCGGCTCAACGGTTGTGCGTGAAAGGTGAGACAGTATTGCGAGTCACGTTTCACCCAGATTGGAGTAGATTCACATGGCTACCATTGCCCCCTTTCGAGGGATCCGCTACAATGCCAACAAGGTGGACGACTTGAGCGAGGTCGTCAGCCAGCCGTACGACCGTGTCCGCTACGGTCTGCAGGAAGAGTATTATGACCTCCATCCTTACAACGTGGTCCGCATCATCAAGGGGCGGGAACTTGAGGGCGATGCACCGGATGGCGACAATGTCTACACCCGTGCCCGTGATTACTTCCAGACATGGCTCGGCGCCGGCTATCTGGCGCGCGACGCCAAGCCAGCCCTCTACGTCTATCATCAGACTTTCAAAATGCCCAACGGAGCGGAGTTGACCCGCAAGGCCTTCGTCACCGCCCTGGAGCTGGTCGACTTTGACGAGGGGATCGTTCTGCCGCATGAGAGGACTCTCTCCGGCCCCAAGGCGGACCGGCTGAATCTGCTCCGCGCTACGGAGACCAACTTTGGGCAGATCTTTATGCTCTACCCCGATCCAGAGAACCGGATCAATGCTCTGTTCGATACCGCTATTGCCGGCCGTCCGTCCGACGTCGATGTGCGGGAGCTCTTTGAGAAGGACGTGCGCCAGCAGATGTGGGTCATCACCGACCCAGTTTTTGTGGCCAAGGCGTTGGCCGAAATGGCCCCCAAACGCAGCCTGATCATCGCCGATGGACACCACCGCTACGAAACAGCGCTCGAGTACCGGGCTGAGATGCGGGAAACATACCCCAATGCAGCGGCCGATGCCGGCTTCAACTACCGTATGGTCACCCTGGTCAGCATGGATGACCCAGGCCTGACCATCCTGCCCACCCACCGGGAGATGCACTCCTACACGGCCAAAACCACGAAGGAGATTTTGGCTGACGGCGCCGAGTACTTTGAGGTGAGGCCCATGGCCGACCGGGCCGCCCTCGTAGCAGCCTTGGCCGAAGAAACCCCTGCCGACCGGCGGATCGGCTTCTACGACGGCAACTATAGCCTACTGCGGCTCAAGAGCCTGGAGATCATGGCCCAGGTCGTGCCCGACCGGGTCGAGGAGTGGCGCATGCTCGACGTGAGCATCCTGCACGAATTGCTTATCGAGCGGGTCATGGGCATCAGCCAGGACCGAGTGGCGGCCAAGGAAAACATCGACTACCACCGCGACCTGGACTTGGCCATTGCCCGCGTGGACGAGGGCCAAGCGCTGTGCGTCTACATCATGAATCCCACGCGAATGGCCGAGGTGAAGGCCTGCTCCGACCTGGGAGCCAAGATGCCGCAAAAGTCCACCGACTTTTACCCCAAGGTGATCACCGGACTGGTCGCGATGGCTGTAGGAGCGGACGAACGGCTTTAGGTCTGCTTCTGAAGCAGGCGTGGGAGCCCAATCATATCAGAGTGTTTGCTGGGAGCAGCACGGCAGGACATGTGCTGCTCCTTGCGTTCCCCTCACATTTCACGCCCTCAAAGGAGGCACAGATGGACTTTTGGCAAGTTATCAAAGACCGGCGCAGTGTTCGCGAGTTTGATACTGGCGTGGACGTGCCAGAGGAGGCGGTAGAACGCCTCTTGGCCGCTGCGATCCGAGCCCCATCGGCTGGCAACCGCCAGCCGTGGCATTTCTACGTCGTGCGCGACCCAGCAATGCGCCGCAAGTTGGCCGAGGCGGCCTATGGCCAGGAGTTCGTCAGCCAGGCTCCTGTCACCATCGTCGTATGCGCCGACGCCGAACAGTCAGCAGCCCGATACGGGCAGCGGGGCCGGGATTTGTATTGCCTGCAGGATACCGCGGCAGCCACAGAACACATATTGCTGGCCGCCGTGGCCCTGGGACTGGGCGGCTGCTGGGTGGGCGCCTTTGACGAGCAACGGGCTGCCGGCGTCCTCAGTCTGCCGAAGGGGCATCGCCCGGTGGCCATCCTGCCCATCGGCAAACCAGCCGCCCAGGCGACGCCGGATGCAGAGAAATCCGCGCGTACCCCGCGCCTGCCGCTACGATCGGTGGTCCACTGAGGTGTCAGTGGCACGATGATTGATCAGTGGCAGGCTACAAGGGATAGTTGCGTGCCAGCACGAAACCAGGTATAATCGAGTTCACCTAGAAGGCAGGAGGAACGATGCCGCCGGATTCAACATCCGCGTATGCCTTCTTCCAGGGACGGATTGTCCCTGTCGAAGAAGCCAAGATCAGCATCATGACCCACGGTTTCAACTATGGCACCGGTTGCTTTGAAGGCATCCGGGCTTATTGGAACGGAGAAGAGGAACAACTCCACGTCTTTCGCCTGATAGAGCACCACGAACGGCTTCTCATGTCCTGTCGCATCTTGCGCATCGACCTACCTTTCACCGCGGCTGAATTGGGCAAGATCACCCTGGCGCTGCTGCGCAGAGAAGGCTATCGCCAGGACGTCTACATCCGTCCCCTGGCCTACAAGGCTGACGCAGTTGTCGGCGTGCGACTGCACGACCTGACCGACGAGTTTGCCATGTTCGCCATCCCCTTTGGCCGCTACCTCGAAAACGAAGAAGGAGCCCACGTGTGCATTTCGTCCTGGAGGCGTGTGGACGACAATGCTGCTCCGGCTCGGGCCAAGATCACTGGTGCGTACATCAACTCGGCCTTTGCCAAGACCGATGCTGTGATCAGTGGCTACGACGAGGCGTTGGTGCTGACCCAGAGCGGCCACATTTCCGAAGGTAGCGCCGAGAACTTTTTTATGGTACGCGATGGACATCTGGTCACCCCACCGGTTACCTCCAACATCCTGGAGGGCATCACCCGTGCCTCGATCATTGAACTGGCGCGGGAAGAGATGGGACTGGAGACGATCCAGCGTTCGATTGATCGCAGCGAGATATACGTTTGCCAGGAAGCCTTCCTGACCGGCACCGGCGTACAGGTGGCAGCTATTACCCAGGTCGAACATCGGCCGATAGGCACAGGGAGGATTGGCCCGGTCGTCAGCCGCCTTCGGGAGCTCTATTTTGATGTGGTGAAGGGTAAGAACCCCAAGTACCAGCATTGGTGCACACCGGTATACGAGCCGGGTGCGGATTTCTGAATCCGACGGAGACAGTATTTTGACCTTTCGCGCCAAGATCTCGCTTGGAGTTCCCCTTGGCCTGCTGTTCGTCGGGCTGGTACTGGCCTTCGATGTCTGGTCCCTGAGCAGGCTCATCAACCAGAGCATCCGCACCCAGCAGATCAACTTTCTTACGTTTCTCACGGGACTCGTGGTGCTGCTCAGCGTGCCCCTGCTGGTTCTCCTGGCCTACCAGACCGCAAGCTGTTTGACGCTGCGCTACCACCTGGATCGGAACGGCCTTGTCGTCCGCTGGGTCAGTACGCAGCAGAGCATCCCCATCCGCGACATAGAGCGGATCCTGCCAGGCAGGCAACTTGGAGGAACGATCGTGCGGCGGCGCGGCGCGCGCTGGCCTGGCCACGAGAAGGGCGAGGGACTGGTGCCCGGTATCGGGCGTACCAGTTTCCTGGCCACTCGTCCCCTGGCGGACCAATTGCTGTTGGTGACGCCCGGCCGGGCCTTTGGCATCTCACCCCGCGAACCAGATGCATTTCTGCAGGCATTTGAAGCACGGCGGGAATTGGGTCCCAACCGGTTGCTGGAACAAGACGTTCAGCAGGCTCGCTGGCGCACCTGGCCCCTCTGGACCGATCAGACGGCCTGGGCGCTTCTGGGCGCAGCGGCCCTCCTGAGCTTGGGACTGTTTGGCTACCTGAGTGCTCGCTTCCCTGGTCTTGATCTCCGCCTGCCCCTGCATTTCAACGATCAGGGTTTGGCGGATCGTATTGGTGTCAAAATGGAACTGTTCGCCCTGCCCATGATCGGTTTGATGATTCTTGCCACCAACTCGGTGTTGGGCCTGATCCTCTATAACCGGGAGCGTGCTGGATCCTACATGCTATGGGGAGCGGCCGCAGCGGTTCAGGCTCTTTTTTGGTTGGCGATTTTCAGTATCGGGCTATGACGGGGCAACTTCTCTTCGGCCTGCTCCTGAGCGCCGTCGTGGGCGGACTGGGATACTGGCGACAGGCCCTGACGGTCAGCGGTTTCGTTGGCGCAGTCCTGGTTGGCACGCTGATCTTTGGTTTTGGGGGCTGGATATGGGGGCTGCTGCTCATCACCTTTTTCGTGTCCTCCAGTATGCTGTCGCATTACCGCTTGGCCGACAAGGGTCCTGTCCTTCTGGGGACAGGCGCGGTAGCCGCCAAGTCTGCCAAGGGCAGCAGCCGTGACCTGGGCCAGGCTTTGGCCAATGGCGGCGTGGGGGCGATGCTGGCCGTTGCCTCTGCCATCTACCCAAGCCCACTGCTCTTTGCCGCATTTCTGGGGGTGATAGGTACAGCGAATGCCGATACCTGGGCCACGGAGTTGGGCGTTCTTAGTCGCGTGCCGCCCCGGCTGATCACCACGGGTGAAGAGGTGTCCCCGGGTACATCGGGCGGGGTGACGTGGCTGGGGATCTGGGCTTCGGTAGCTGGGGCGCTGCTCATAGGCATTGTGGCGATGGCGCTCACGCAGATCTGGGCGCTGCTGAACGGTACCGGCTGGATGTCTCAGGCAGTTGCCGTTGTTCGGACACCGTCAGCTATTCGGACACTGTCAGCTATTCGGACACTGTCAGCCGATACAGTGAGTCGACTGCAGCCACTTGCGGTCTCTTTGCCGCTGCTGGCCGTGGTCGGTGGGCTTGTCGGCTCCTTATTCGACAGTTTTCTTGGGGCCACGGTGCAGGGTATCTATCTTTGCGACCGCTGTGCCAAAGAGACTGAGCAGCGCTTCCACGTTTGTGGCACTCGCCCTGGTGGGCACCCACCGCGGCGGGCGACTACCCATCTCGTGCGTGGCTGGGCCTGGCTGAACAATGACATCGTGAACCTGATGGCGTCTCTCCTGGGTGGACTGGTGTCCGCCGCCCTGGCTTGGCTCCTCTGGAAATAGACTATCGGGTAGGCCTATCGTGTTGGTCTACGGTGTGGGACCGTGAGAATATGACGCGCAAGCAGGCCGTGTTTATCATCATCCTGAATGCCATTATCTCGGCTGCGATCAGCGTGGGCGTGGCCCTCTTGCTGATCCCTCCGGCGCAAAGGTCATCTGTAACCACGCAACCCGTCGAGGCGATTCCCGGTCAGGCGACAGCCGCCCCCCAGGATGGGACTGCTGCCCAGGCAGCGGCACCGAATGCTCCAGCGGTGGCGAGTGCCGGTCCCACAGGCCCCGCGGGCGTGGCGCCCACCTCCACGCCGATTGTCTATGTCGTCCAAGCCGGTGATACCATATCCAGCTTGGCACTGCAATTCGATGTGCCGGCGGCGGACATCATGGCCGTTAACCAGCTTCAGAACCCTGACTTTTTACAGGCAGGCGTGGAGTTGATCATCCCCATCGGCGGATTGCACCCGGCGACGGCCACGCGGACGCCGGTACCCACGTCGACAGGCACGCCCATTCCCTTTGAACCGCCCTCAACCGGCCTGACCGCAACCGCTTCTGTTGAGCCCAACGAACCTGCCCCTTCACCCCCGACATCATCCGGCACCACGGCTGCAACCGCTGGGGAACTTGTGGTTGAGATCAGCGAGATCGTTGGGGTGGGGGAAATTGAGCTGGAGCGGGTGGTCATCACCAATGTCGGCGACAGCGTGGCCGATATGGAGGGCTGGACCTTGAGCGACGCCGAAGGCAACA
>CBDUWJ010000020.1:0-13887 GCA_965370895.1 uncultured Anaerolineae bacterium
CCGGAGAAGGACATCACCAACGCCCTCAACAAGCACCTCTGCCGCTGCACGGCATACGAGACGAATCTGGTGGGAGCGCTTCTTGCCCAGGAATGGATGTACGGGGGAGTTTCGAGTTGGATACTTGGAGCGGTGACCACCCATTGGCGAGTGGTACACTGCAATCTTGATTCCCGCAGGCTCGTCATTTTAAGGAGTGCAGCGACGAAGGATCTCTACTATGGAATTCAAGCGATTTCCTGCACGGCGACCGAGGTTCTTTGCTCCGCTGCGCCCTGTTCAGAATGACGTGTTCTGACGTTCATGTTGGAGGTAGGCATGCCATTCGATCTACTCATTAGAAACGCCAGGACGCGCTCTTTGCCCGGCGAACCGATGGACATTGCCATAGAGAACGGCCGGATCGCGGCGATTGGAGAAGGGATCGCTGGTGACGCCGGGAAGACTATCGACGCGGGCGGCAAGCTCGTGACCGAATCCTTCGTCAACGGACATCTGCACCTGTGCAAGGTCTACACTCTAGACATGATGGACGACGCGGCGTTGGGCGCCTACACCGGCGACTCGATGGGCGGCGCCATGACCGCCATCGAGCTGGCGGCACGCGTCCAGGAGCAATACGACGAGAGCTGGATCATCGAGAACGTGCGCAAGGCAGTGCGACTGGCTAACAGGTTCGGCAACACCCACATCCGCGCCTTTGCCGACACTGACACCAAAGCCAAGCTAGAAGGTATCAAGGCATTGCTCAAGGCCCGCGAGGAGTTCAAGGATCGGGTGGAGATCCAGGTTGTGGCCTTCCCACAGGATGGAGTCGTCCGCGATCCCGGCGCCGAGGACTATGTGCGTCAAGCGTTGGAACTGGGCGCGGACGTTGTGGGTGGCATCCCCTGGATCGAATACACCGACGCCGACTCGCAGGAACACGTCGACCGCATGTTCGCCCTGGCCAAAGAGTTTGACAGGGACGTCTCCATGCTCATCGACGATGCAGGCGATCCCGGCCTGCGCACACTGGAGATGCTGGCCGTCAAGACCATCAAGGAAGGTTGGGAGGGCCGTGTCACCGCGCAGCATGCGCGCGCCATGGCCCTCTATCCCGAGCCCTACTACCGCAAGGTCCGGGCCCTGCTCAAGCGTGCCAAGATCGGCGTCGTCAGCGATCCACAGACCGGCCCGCTCTATGCACGCGTCCAGGACCTCTATCACAACGGCGTGGCCATTGCCCTCGGCCAGGACGACATCGCCGACGCCTATTATCCCTTTGGGCGGAACAACATGCTGGAGGTCGCTTTCCTGGCCGCTCATCTCATGTGGATGACCAGCCGGCAGGAACTGGAGATTCTCTACGACCTGATCACGACCCACGCGGCACAGGCGCTGGGCATCGAGGATTTTGGCCTGGAAGAGGGCAACGTGGCCGATCTGGTCGTGCTGAATGCCGGAAGCGTCTGGGAGGCCATCTGGAACCACGAGGCGCCGCTGTACGTGATCAAAAACGGGCGGGATGTCACGCTGCACGAGTAGCCGGTCAGGGCCCCGCTCCGACCTACGTAGCACGCGGTCTTCTTCTCTGAGCATGTAATCCGATGGCGCCTTTTTGCCACCTTGCCCGGGCCACAGGATTGCTATGGTTCGATACGGGACACGCATCGCAAACGACCTATTCACTCCGGAGGGCAGAAAGATGATGCGCGATCGCCCGGTATGAGACGAATGCTCAGAGCAGCGAGCAGAGCACGTCAGCCGTCACCAGGTCGCCGTCGCTCTCGCTCTGAGCCAGGCTCTTGCTGCTCCCGGCCTCCTATGGTATACTCGCAGAGTGAAGATGGCAGTCCGTGGAGCAAGTAGGGAAGGCAATCCTTTGCTCACCTATCACAGTGGGCGGCGTCGACGAGAACGGCTAGGAGGGCAGCAACGAACTCACCACCTGATCCTGGATGTCCTCCAGGAGATGAACCCGAGGTAGATCCATGACGCACAAACTGCACGCCGACGTGATCGTCGTCGGGGCAGGCACGAGCGGCTGCTATTTCGCCTGGCGCCTGGGCCAGGCCGGCTTCCACACCATCGTCCTCGAAAAGCAGCGCTTGCAGGACCTGGGCCGGGCCATCGATGTTTTTCACATGGATGAGGTGCGCTTCGCCGAATTCGGTATTCCCCGCCCCACGGGCGGTGAGCTTCTTGGGTACGCTGCCACAGGTCTGGCCTGGTCCCCCGACCTGCAAGTCCAGAACGAGGTCCGGTACGCCTTCTACGTGATGCACAAGCCGTCTTTTCACCGGCGCATGCACCACTACGTGCTCGACGCCGGGGGAGAGATCCTCGAGGACACGACGGTGACCGGGCCCATTGTCAAGGACGGGTATCTGCTCGGCGTCCGTGCCCGAAAGGACGGCGAACTCCTCGAAGCACGGGGTCAGATCGTCGTTGATGCATCGGGCATAGAGGCTGCGGTGCGCACGCGACTGCCTGCCGGCTTTGGCATCGAGACCGATCCTATCTTGGACGATGACACCTTGTTCGTGTGCCTGGAATTCCGAGATGGCCTGGGCAAAGGCACCCCCACGGGACTCAATTTCTACCCCTTTCACAAGGCGTTCTGGAACCCCAGCCGGGGCACGGGTTCCATTCTAGGCATTGGCCAGCCGGGGGGCTACAACTATGCCTGGCAAAAACACTGGGAATGGCGTGAGGAGTATTTTGGCGACCCCGGCCGTGTCGTCAAGCGCCTGCAGGGCAGGACCCCCTACCGGCGTTCTCCCTATTCCTTGACCGGCAATGGTTTTATGGTGATGGGCGACGCGGCCTTTCAGACCAAGCCCTTCTCCGGAGAGGGTGTTACGTCCTCCTTCACCGCTTGCCAGATCGCCGCCGAGGTGGCGGTCGGGGCGCTCCATGCCGGCGACGTAAGCCGTGAGAGCCTCTGGCCCTACAACGTCCGCTACTTTCGAGATCAGGGGGCCAAGTTCGCCTCCATGTTCGTCCAACTGCCCGCCGCTGCTGAACTCTCGCGCCGCGAGGTAAACTATCTCTTTCACAACGACCTCATCTTCAGCAGTGAGGACTTTCGCCAGATGAACCTCCACTATGCGACCGAGATGGACCCCTCCCAGACGCTCGTTATGGGGACCAAGCTGTTGTGGGGAGTCATAAGCGGACGCTTCTCCTTGGCCAGCCTCAGGAGGCTCTTGCACGTCTCCTCCACAGCAGCCAAGATCAGGGCACTGTACGAGCATTTCCCCGAAGACCCAGCCAAGTTTGAAGCCTGGGTAGCAGAGGCAAGACCCCTATGGGGTGAGCCCTGACTCCCGTCTCGCGATTGACGCTTCACGTTTCACGTCTCACGATTCTGACACCAGGAAGGGAAACATGTGTGACACGCTAGTCGCCGTTGGGCAGACCACAGCGGACGGGACGGTCATCCTGGCCAAGAACAGCGACCGCCAACCAAACGAAGCCCATGTATTGCTGCACCTGCCCCGGGCCAGACACGAGCCCGCGTCCACGGTCCAATGCACCTACGTCGAAATCCCCCAGGTGCCTGAGACCTATGAGGTGCTGCTCTCCAAGCCCTTCTGGATCTGGGGCAACGAAATGGGGGCCAACGAGTGCGGGGTGGCCATCGGCAACGAGGCGGTCTTTACCAAAGAGCCCTACGACAAAGACCCTGGCCTGATCGGCATGGACTTTGTCCGGCTGGCGCTGGAGCGGGCCGGCACCGCGCGCGGGGCGCTGGACGTCATTGTCGAGCTGCTGGAGGCCCATGGTCAGGGTGGCAACTGTGGCTTTCGCCACAAGGAATACTATCACAACTCGTTCATCATCGCCGACCCGGGCGAGGCCTGGGTGCTGGAAACGGCGGGCAGGTTCTGGGCAGCGGAGCGGGTGCGCGACGTACGCACCATCTCCAACGGCCTGACCATCGGCGGGGAGTGGGACCTGCACTCTCCGGGGCTGGTGGAGCACGCTGTCGAAAAGGGCTGGTGCAAGTCGCAGGACGACTTTCATTTTGCCCGTTGCTACTCCGATTTCCTGGTCACCCGCCTGGACGGCTGCCGGACACGCCAGCGCCGCTCGACCGCCCTGCTGGAGGCACAAAAAGGCACTATCACGGTGGAGACGATGATGGCCGCCCTGCGCGACCACGGTCCCCAGGCCATAGCTGGCCCTGTGCCTCGCCCAGACTCGCCGCGGCCCTGGAATCCGGGAAAAGGGTTGCTCATGGAAACCCTCTGCGTGCACGCCAGCTTTGGCCCGACGCGACCCACTCAGTCCACGGGCGCAATGGTCGCCCACCTGGCGCCCGATCTCCCGACCTACTGGTTGACCGGCACCTCCGGGACGTGCACGAGCATATTCAAGCCAGCCTACCTGGGTGGTGCAGGGCTACCCGATCTCAGCCCCGAGCCGGCAGGTATCTACGATCCCGAGTCGCTATGGTGGACGCACGAACGTCTGCACCGGGCCGTGATCCGCGACTATCCCACTCGAATGGCCCTCTACCGGGACGAGCGGGACACCCTGGAGGCCACATTCCTGAGCGACGCGGCAGAGATGTACGATAGGCACCGAGAAGCCAACCCCGGCGAGCGAGCCGAACCCCTGGCTGCCCTCACCGCCTCCTGCTTCCAGCGGGCCGCCGAGGCCACCGTGCGCTGGACCGAGTCCATATCGTCGGTACCGGTGCAGCACCGCCCGCCGCTCCTGTTCTCCATGGCCTGGAACAAGTTCGACAAGCAAGCGGGCTTTGATCACAGGCAAGGAAACCTGGGATGAGAAGATACACGCAAGGCGAAGCGTTTGCAGAGTCACACAGAGGAGACACAGATCACGTCTCAGGCGTTGCGCTTGACGCTGTAGAGAGGGTAGATTGACTGAAAGGACTCTGACGGGCACCACGTTCAACGTCCAGCGCTTCAGCACCGAGGACGGCCCGGGTATTCGCACCACCGCCTTCTTTAAGGGCTGCCCGCTGCGCTGCGCCTGGTGCCACAATCCCGAGGGGCTTTCCCCCCGGCCGGAACTGGTGTGGTACGACGTGCGCTGCATCGGCGCACGCGATTGCCTGACCGCATGCCCTGTCGGCGCGTTGGAGCTGACGCCCCAGGGCATGCGCATCGATCGCCAGACGTGCGACGCCTGCGGCGCCTGCGCCGAGGCCTGTCCGGCTGGCGCGCTGGAGGTCATCGGCACGGTGTGGACACCCGGGGAGCTCTTTGTCGAGCTGCAAAAAGACGCCATCTTCTTCGAGACCTCCGGCGGCGGCGTGACCCTTTCCGGAGGCGAGCCGATGGTCCAGGCCGATTTCCTCCATGCCCTGCTCCGCCTGTGCCGGGAGGCGGAGATCCACGTGGCGCTGGATACTTGCGGAGCGGCAGCCTGGCCGCAGTACGAGCAGGTGCTGCCCCTGGTGGACCTGGTGCTCTATGACCTAAAGGTCTATGATGCTGACTGCCACCAGGCCAGTACCGGCCTGGACAACTGTGCCATCCTGGACAACGCTCGCCGCATCGCCGCCGCCGGGGTGCCGATGTGGATCCGCACACCGATCATCCCCGGCTTTACCGGGGACGCAGGGAATATCGCCGCCCTGGGCGACTATATCGCTGCTGAGCTCCCCACTGTCGAGCGATGGGATCTGCTGGCGTACACCAACCTGGGTGGACCCAAGTACCACCGCCTGGACCGTCCCTACGCCCTGGAGACCGTGCCGCTGCTGACCCACACCGAGATGGAGGCGCTGCACGCCGTCGCCGTCCAGCGAGTGCCGGCGGCGGTCTGGTCCGGTGCGACGCGCACCGGAGATCCAGGCGGAACGTGCTCCTATGATGAAAGGTTGAAAAAACGGTCGTGACAACTAGGCCGAGCCGGTCCGTTGTCATCGGAATCCTCGTCGCTCTCTGCTGTCTACTAGCCACCCCGGTGTCGGCCAGCGAGCCACTCACCATCGGTGAGACGAGGATCATCAATGACTATCCTCAAGCAGTCACATTCGAGGTCGAAGCGGCCAGCAATGCCGCGGCCATAACCTCGGTTCGGTTCAACCTGTCTGTGCGTGGGGGCAATTCCACAGCTATTGCACCCGCCGAATTCACGCCTGGCCGGCAGATCACCGCCCGCTACGTCTGGAACACCCGTCGCGATGGCATCCCACCTGGCACGCCGATCCAGTACACTTGGACCATCCGCGACGAAACAGGGGAAACGATCACCACTCAGCCCGCCGACCACGTCGTCATCGATCCCCATTTCACCTGGCAAATGCTGCAAGATGACGACGTAGCGCTGTGGTGGTATGAAGGAGATGCAGGCTTTGGACAGCGCATATTCGACTCAGCGGCGCAGGCCATGGCCGCGATGAAGCAGCACACCGCGACTTTGCTGCCCTATCGCGTTCACGTAGTGCTGTACGGCGACGACGCCGACTTTGACGCCTGGCACAACTATGTCCGCGAATGGGTGGGCGGCGAGGCGTACCCACGCACGGGACTCACAGTCCAGATCGTGCCACCGGACGACTCCGTACGCGTCGAACAGTGGGTTCAACAGGTGATACCGCACGAAATAGCCCACCTGTTTTTCCACCAAGTCACCGACACTCCCCTGGCCAGTGCACCACCTACCTGGTTGGATGAGGGCTTTGCCCAGTACCACGAGTTTGTGCCCCACGAAGATGAGCTGGCCTGGGTGCAGCAGGCGGCGGAGCGCGGTGTATACGCGGACAACCTCCCGTCCTCGGGAGGCATCCGTTTGATCCCTTTGCGCTTGCTTTCCGGCTCGTTCAACGGCGACGATGAGCGAATCGCCCTGATGTACGCCGAAAGCCTGAGTGCGGTCACCTTCCTCTTTGAGCACTGGGGCGATGCAGGCGTGGGGCAGTTGCTTGCGGCGTACAAGGCTGGCCGCAGTACGGACGAGGCACTGCATGAAGCCACGGGACTCAGCTTTGAGGAGTTCCAGCAGGCCTGGTGGGAGTGGTTGGGAGGGCAACCCGGCGCGTATCCCACCCGAGTGCCGCGCCCTGAATTGCCGACCGCTCGACCGATCCCGACTCCACGTGCGGTCTTTCCGGCGGTTGTGACTCAGCCTCCAACCACCTCACCTGTCCCCACGGAAGCCCCGACTGCCTCACCGAGACCCACAGAACCCGCGACCGCCCCGCCCGTCCCCAGCACACACCCGACGACTCTGCCAACCCCGGCCGCCGTGGGGGCGACTCCCGAGCCGGTCGAGGGACAAGCGGGATCATCCAGCGCTGTGCCTTGCACTGGTACCGTAGGCATCCTCGGCATGGTAGCTGTGCTGGGCTGGCGAAAGTTGGCAATGGAGGGATAGGACCATGAGTAGCCGTTTTCCGTACCGAGACACCGAGAAAGGCACCGAGTTTGCCCTTGGCTACTTTGAGCGGTTGCGGGCCGATTCCGACGTCCTGGGAACCTGGCTCGGATTGCGCTCCCTCATCCAGGTTAACATCAGCCGGCCAGAGATCGCCGTCTACGTGGACACCCGCGATGGCCAGACCATGGCCATCACCTCTGGCATCGCCCCAGAGCCACCGGCCCTGACCCTCACCCTCAACGCCGACACCTTCCACCGCATCTATGCCGGCGAGACGAATGTGTTTCTCGCCTTTGCCACGCGCAAGATCAAGACCAAGGGCAACGTGGCCCTGATCATGAAGACCACGTGGACACTGCCCCAGGCCATCCGTATCTACCGGCAGTATGGGACGGAACTGGGCCTGCCTGGATTCGAGGTGGAGCGGCCACCGGAGGCCGCCACGCCGGTCATGGCCATTGGCACTACCCTAGTTGAACGGCTCCTGGAGCGACGTTTGCGCACGCAGCCAGAGGTGTGCGTCGAGAGAGCTCGCTACTACACCGCATCGATGCGCGAGAGCGAAGGAGAACCGCAGGTCATCCGCCAGGCCAAGGCGCTGTCCCACGTCCTGGAGAACCTGGCCGTCCACATCGAGCCAGACGAGGCGACCGGTGCAGTTGGCATTGTCGGCGCCATCACCAGCAAAGTGCTGGGGGGTGGGATCTATCCCGAGGGCGTCGGCTCTCGCATCCTGGGCGAACTGGAGACCATCGGCTTCCGGGAGACCAACCCCTTTACGGTCACCGACGAGCAAATACAGGAATTGCGCAAAGAGATCTTGCCCTACTGGCGGGGCCAGACACTGGAGGACCATGCGCGTGCCCGTTGGTCACCCGACATCACGAATGCAGTCGACCAGGTAGCCCCCTTCATCACCACCGAGATTGCCGGCATCGGACACATGCTGCTGAACTTTGAGGGCATTCTGGAGTCAGGATTGGAGTGGTATGCCCGCGAGGCCGAAAAGCGGGCCAAGGCAGCACGCCACTCGCAGTACGTAGTACCCAACAAGAATCACGCATCACGCATCACCCAATACGCATCGCCCGTCACGAATCACGAATCGCGGACCAAGAATCAGGTAGATTTCTACCGTGCAGCGGTCATTGCTTGCCGGGGCGTGATCCGGTTTGCTGAGCGGTACACCGAGGAGGCGGAGCGGTTGGCGAACGGGGAACCTGACCCGGTCCGGCGCGAGCAACTGGCGCGTATCGCTGAGGTTTGCCACCAGGTTCCAGCCCACCCGGCCCGCACCTTCCACGAAGCGCTGCAGGCCATGCAGTTTGTCCTCGTCGCCGCCCAGATCGAGGATTACGAATCGGCTTTCTCCATCGGCCGGCTGGACCAACTGCTGGGGCCGACCTACCGGGCCGACCTGGAGGCTGGCCGCTTGACCGAGGAGGAGGCGCTGGAGCTGCTGCAGTGCTTCTACATCAAGGTCAGCCATTCCATCCCCCTCTTTGACGCCGACGTGAGCCTGGCCTTTGCCGGGATGACGGCCTTTGCCAACGCAGTCGTGGGCGGCACGGACGCCGAGGGCCACGACGCCTCGAACCCCGTCTCCTACCTTGCTGTGGAGGCCATGCGCCGGGTCAACACCCAGCAGCCGAACTTTGGCGTGCGGGTCCACAGCGGCACGCCGCCCGAGTTCCTGGACGCCGTCACGCGGGCCATGGCCGGTGGTCTGCAAAACGTCCAGTTCTTCAACGACGAAGCCATTGTGCCGGCGCTCGTCAACCGGGGCGTCCCCCTGGAGGAGGCGCGCGACTATGGCATCATCGGCTGCGTTGAACCGGCCGTGCCGGGCGTCAGCTTTACCTCCTCCGACGCAGGCCTCTTTAACCTGGGCTTGTGTCTGGAACTGGCCCTCAACGATGGGCGTGGGAGACTCTTCACCGACCAACTCGGCCTGCCCACTGGCGACCCCCGCTGCTTCACCTGCATCGAGGACGTGATCGACGCCTACCGTCAGCAATTGGTCCACCTGGTGAGCTTGATGGTAGGGGCGCTGGACGTGCTGGCCGAGGTGCACGCAGAGTTCAAGCCCAAGCCCTTCATTTCGGCCATCACCGGCGATTGCCTGCAGCGCGGGCTGGACCTGACCTGGGGAGGCGCGCGCTACGACTTTACGGGGGTGCAGGGAGTGGGTGCCGCCACGGTGGGCGACTCGTTGGCGGCGCTGGACGCCCTTGTCTTCCGCACAGGCAGCGTTCCCATGGACGACCTACTGGCGGCTCTCGACGCCGATTTTGAGGGCTATGAACCACTGCGCCAAATGCTCGTCAACCGGGCGCCCAAATATGGCAACGACGACCAGGCGGCCGACCGTTTCACTCGATTGGCGGCCGAGCTCTACTGCCAGGAGGTGGAGGGAAACCGCAATCCCCGCGGGGGCCTCTACCAGCCCGGCCTCTACACAGTGACAACCCACATCGCACTGGGGCTGGCCGTGGGCGCCACGCCTGACGGTCGACGAGCCGCAGCGCCCCTCTCCCAGGGCATCTCACCCGTGCAGGGGCGCGACCGCCAGGGGCCGACGGCAGCCATAAAGTCAGTCGCCCGTCTGAACCATACCCTGGTCTCCAACGGTTCAGCCTTCAACCAAAAGCTCAACCCCGCCTTCTTGCGCGGCGGCAAGGGGCCGGGGGCGCTGGCTGGTCTGTTGAACGGCTACTTCCACTTGGGCGGGATGCAGTTGCAGTGGAACCTGGTGGATCGCGAGATGCTCCAGGCCGCACAGCAGCGCCCCGAGGACTACCGCGACCTGATCGTGCGTGTCTCGGGCTACAGTGCCCACTTCACTGACCTGGAACGCGTCGTGCAGGACGACATCATCGCTCGCATGGAGCACGCGCTGTGAGTGGGAGTTGGATAGTGGGGATTGATCACAGGGTCCTGGTCATCGGTCATAGGCCATTGATCACTGGCGTTCCTTCATCCAACTGCCAGAACGGGAAGGATAAACTATGTCTCTATCTCAAACAGAGCTGGACATTCTCCGGGAGTTCGAAAAGGGCCTGGACCCCCGTTTTCCCGAGCGCAGCCGGATTCCGGCGCGGGTTCTGGGGTATGGCGAGATCAGCACCGTCTTTGCGATCCAGGTAGAGGGTCTGCAGGGCCGGGCCTTTAAGCGGTTACCTCTGTTCCACAACATGGAGGAGGTGGAGGAATACCGGACCGCTTACGAAGAGTACAACCGCCTGCTACAAGAGGAGGTCGGCCTTCACCTGCCATCCCACAGCTATGCCGCCTTTCTGAGCGAGACCGGCCGGCCCACCTTTTACATCATCCAGCGACAGTTGCCTTCATCCTCCATCGGCGACCAGGCGCTGCAAGTGCTGCCCCGCGAGCTGGTGCGGGTCCTGGTCCACCGCATCCTCCAGGAGCTGCGCCGGGTGTGGGACTATAACCAGGAGCAGGATTCCATACAAGTGGCGATTGACGGCCAGATCTCCAACTGGTCTGTGGAGGGTTTTGACCCCCAGAATCCTTATGTCGATCAGACCACCACTCTTTGCTACGTGGATACTAGCACCCCTCTCTTTCGTGTTGAAGGGGTAGAACAACTGGATGCGGAACTCTTTCTGCGCAGCGGCCCATCCTTCTTGGTGTGGATCTTGCGCCTCCTCTTCCTGGAGGACGTGGTGAATCGCTACTACGACTTTCACCGAGTCGCAGTGGATCTGGCGGCCAATTTCTACAAGGAGCAACGGCCCGACCTCATCCCCGACGTAATCGCTGTAGTCAACAGCTTTTTCGCCGGGGAGGCGTCCGAGCTGGGAATCGAGCCCATCTCCGAGAAGGAGGTCCGCTCCTACTATCGCGAGGACGCTCTTATCTGGTCGTTGTACCTGTCGATGCGAAAGCTGGACCGCTTCATCCGCACGCGACTGCTGCGGCAGGAATATGTCTATATCCTGCCAGGCAAAATCAAGAGATAGACGGAGAGAGCGGAACGCTCGTCCGAAACCATCTGGAGGCACGCGTATGTCCCTGCTAACAGCACAACCTGGCCTGCTCCAGGCCCTCGCCGGCGAAATGACGCCCAAGTTCCTCGCCACCCGTTCCCCCGACGGGATCCCCAACGTTGTACCCTGCACCTCCATAATGCCCGCGGACGATGTGGACGATCGCCTGATTTTCGGTAACTTTCTGCTGCGCAAATCGGTCGACAACCTGAACGCCGGTCCGCGGCTGAGCATCCTGGTCATCACCACGGAACTCGAGGGCTGGGTGCTGCAGGGGGATTTTGAGGGGTGGCAGCGAGCGGGCGCCTACGTGGATCGCCTCAACAGCACCGACCTCCTGCGCTACAACGCCTACACCGGCATCCGCAACGCGGGCATCATCCAGGTGCGGGCGGTCCTGCGCCACTTTCGCATATCGAAACTGCGCGTCCTGACCGATTATCTATTAGCACGCGCCGGCTGCACCGTTGGCCGCCCCGCCAGCCCACCTGAGGGCGCGACGGCCATGCCCTTGCCAGTACAGGAGCGATTCAGCCCGGTGACGGCTCTGCGGGTACTCGCCTTTCTGGACGGTGAGGGATACCCGGTGACCGTGCCGCTGCTTTCCCTCCAGCCCGCCGGAGAAGACATGCTGGTGTGTGCTGAGGGACCCTCCGTCGACCTACTGGAGACGCTGGCCCCCGGTGCCCCTGTGGCAGCCAATCTACTCACGCTCGACGTCGTCTCCTTCCAGGCGAAGGGGCGGTGGCTGGGCAGCCGGCGTCTACTGGGTGCGCCGCTGGGTGCCATGTCGGTGACGGCTGTCTACGCCGGCGGGCCACCCATCCCTGGCCGGCAAGTAGCGTGAGGGCTTGTAGCCCCTGATCGAGCTCAAGGATCTTGCGCATCTACCCCGGGTAGAACCACTGATCGGCTAGCTCGTCGCTGACAGACCGGAGCTGGTTCTCGGCGATGGGTCGGACAAGGGGATGCCGGCAGCGCTGTATATGGCCCTAACGCGCAGTCTTATACTGGCCGAGGCCCGCAGCGAAGCCTCACCCCGCGCTGTGCTGGCCAGCGTCCACCGGCCACCATCAGAACTGGGCCAACCGGGCAGGTTGTCACCGTGTTCTATAGCATGGTGGATGGGCGCAGCCGGCGATTAACCTTTGCCCGCGCCGGCCACGACCGGCCCTTCTTGCTGCGCGGAGCCTGTGTCCGTTCCCTGGGCGGTGAGGGCACCTCCCTCGGACCCCAGGCCTGGATGATCTGCAGCTCGCCGTTGTCCAGGGAACCGCCGAGCAGTACGATGACATGACGATGCCGGTCCTGGAAGTCCAATGAGCTCTGGATTCGCTCAGAATACATCCGAGTATCAGTAAAGCCAAGATCGCTCTGCTGGGATTGCCTGCTCCCGGTCTCGCCCTGGAAGGCAACTGAAGCAGACACGCAATCCGGACCGGGTAGAGTTGGATCAACCGAATGTGGGAACGGAATGACCACATGATTAAGGAACGTGAACTATGACACAGAAATGCCATCTCTCTACCTTTTCTATCGCCGGCCATGATCCCCAAGCCCAGGAGTGGGGCATCGCCGTCCAATCCAAGTTCCTGGCCGTCGGGGCGGTCGTGCCCTGGGCCCGGGCCAACGTGGGAGCCGTTGCCACCCAATCCTACGCCAACACCTCCTTTGGGCCAGATGGCCTGGGGTTGATGGCCGAGGGTCGGAGCGCCCAGCAAGCACTCGAACAGCTCGTCACCGGAGATGAGGGCCGTGCGCGCCGGCAGGTGGGCTTGGTGGATGCGCAAGGCCGGACGGCGACCTTCACCGGCGACGAGTGCCACGCCTGGGCCGGCGGCCTCACCGGCACGCACTATACTGTCCAGGGCAACATCCTCGTCAGCGGTGCGACCGTTGAGGCCATGGCCCGGGCCTTTGAGGGCGCCCAGGGTGAATTGGCCGACCGGTTGGTGGAGGCCCTGGTCGCCGGACAGGCAGCTGGTGGCGACCGTCGGGGACAGCAGTCGGCAGCCGTCTTGGTCGTCCGTCCCGAGGGCGGCTACGGCGGCTACAACGACCGCTACCTGGACCTGCGCGTGGACGACGATCAGGCCCCCATCGAGCGGCTGCAGGCCCTGGTGGATCTGCACCACCTGTTTTTCAGACCGCCAGCCCCGGGCGAAATGGTCGCCCTCGTGGGCGAATTGGCCCGCGAAATGCAGCGCATTCTCCAATGGGCCGGATACTACGAAGGTCCCATCACGGGCGAATACGACGCGCCGACACGAAAATCCCTGACCGCCCTCGTCGGCAATGAGAACTTTGAGCAGAGCTTTGACGAGGAGAAGGGCTTGATCAGTTGTCAGGTAATGAGCCTATTCCGTCAGCAATTCGGCCGCTGATCACGGCTCCGACGTCAGACAGTACATTGTCGACAAGCAGACAGCACCTGTATCTCAGGATCCATGTAAGGGGGCATGCTGCTCCCCATCCTTCGGGCGCGGCTACTCCATTCCGGTTTTGCCTCGCGCCGAGGGTGTGGTATAATGGCGCG
>CBDUWJ010000021.1:0-13865 GCA_965370895.1 uncultured Anaerolineae bacterium
CACAGTGCACCAGCCCCCGCTTGTGGGCGTAGTCCAGCCCCTGGCAGACCGCAGCGGCGATACGCATTGCGTCCTCGACCTGCAGGCACCCACACCGGCGCAGCCACTCCCACAGCGAACCGCCGGGCATGTGCTCGTTGACGATGCAGTGGTTGCTGACCTCCCCCCAGGACGTCGTGGGTACGCACGATGGGCTTGTGGGTCAGGTGTTTGGTGGCCCCCGGCTCGGCCAGGACGCGCTTGAGCATCGCCACGGCACCCACCAGAGCGGGGACCATCTCCTTGATAGCCACTCACTCGCCCAGCTACGTGTCCTGAGCCAGGTACAGAACCAAAGCCACCCCGGCCGTGCAGGATGCGGCATTGGCCATTGAGCAAGGGATCGTCAAGGTTGAGGGGAAGGGCCTGTGTTCTCCCTTGCGTTCCCCGGCGAAGCACTGGGGGCGCTTCTGTCCGTGCTTCCGGCACGATGGGGATGGGGTGTAATCAGCGTTTCGAGATGGCCAGCGAAGGGGTTCAACTGGCTCAGATGCTGCTGCGCAGCAGGGGAGAAAGGTGGAGCTCAGAAGCACCCGAGCCCATTTCCGTCTAAAGAGAACACGGGCAGCAGACAAGGTCAAGCGTCCCGAAGCTAAACTGGACCAGTCCAAAGGAGACTGCTCCAGTTTTCTCCCTCACAGCCAATCCTCTGCGTCTTGTCCCAGTTGGAACGCCAGGCCCAGGATGAATCCCCTTGCCCGCTCAGCCTTGGGGTAGCGGTTGACGTGGGCCCAGAACTCTTTGCTGTGGTTGGGGTACCGGCGGTGGGTCAGCTCGTGGGCCACGACGTACTCGATTACCCATTGAGGCCAGTCCTTGATGCGATCACTGATCCGGATGTCGCCGTCCGTGGGGCCGCCGACGGTGCAACTGCCCAATCGCTTGCGCATGTTGCTCACCCAGCGGATAGAGTGCCAGGAGGTCTCGCCGTCAAAGAACTTTCTGTTGATCCGCCGGGCTATGGCCTCCAGATCGGTGTCAGCGCGAGCACGAACCCGGGCTCGGCGGCGCCTGACCTGCTCGACGATCTCGGCCACGTGCTGGTCCAGTTTTCCCCGTGGGACGCGGCGCGGGGCACGGATGCGCACCAGGTCGCCGTGCCACTCCCAGTGGATTCGCGTCCGCAGGCGGCCATCGCGAATTACCTCCACGGTGATCGGGTCGTCCCGGGCATCAACCGTCAGTTGCTCGTTCATATCAGGTATCTTCTCGCAAACTCCCAGGACACGGCTTGCGGGAGCGTGCACGCTCAGGCTTGTTCAGGTGATTCCTCCGCCAACACGCTGATTGCTTCTGACCGCAGGGCCAGGGTGATCGGCTCGCCGCGTTGGGGCAGAACCGCTGTTTCGGAGATCAGCTCAAAAGCCAATTCCAAGCCCGCCTCGTGCCGAAGTACCAGACGGTAGTGGCCACCTCGGAAAGACCACTCGCGCACCGTGCCTTTCAGGAGGATGCTGCCTTCCCTAGGACAGTCCGCAGCGAGACGGGCCGCATCAGGGTGGATGAGGACGGTGACCGGCTGCCCGACGGAAAGCGTTTCCCCTCCCCGCAGCACGAGACGGCCAAGGGCAGTATCCACCACGATCGATGGCCTGGGACCGGGCTCAGGCGGCATGTCCTCCACGGGCGGTCGCCCGTCTGCGGGCGGCGGTCTCTGACCGGACCCAGGCTCAAGGGCTACCACGCGCCCCGGAATCAGGTTGCTCAATCCCAGGAAGCGAGCTACCCCGGGCGAGGCAGGGTGACGATATACAGCTAGCGGAGCGCCCTGCTGCACGATACGCCCCTGGTGCATGATAATCACCCGGTCGGCCACGGCAAAAGCCTCCTCCTGGTCGTGGGTGACATAGATAGCCGTCACCCCCACGCGATTGAGGATAGCCCGCAGTTCGTTCATCAGTTCCTCGCGCAGGGCACGGTCGAGTGAGCCGAGGGGCTCGTCGAGCATGAGCAGGCGGGGTCCGGGGGCCAGGCTGCGGGCCAGGGCTACTCGCTGCTGCTCGCCGCCCGACAGGTCGTAGACGCGGCGATGTTCGAAGCCCGCCAGCCCGACCAGGTCCATCATCTCGGCGACGCGAGTTTGGACCTGGGCTCTCGGAAGGTCTTGCATGCGCAGGCCAAAGGCCACGTTGGCCACCACGTCCTTGTGGGGAAAGAGGGCATAATCCTGGAACATCAGGCCAAAGCCCCTGCGGTGGACTGGCACATCATCGAAGGGGCGGCCGTCAAAGGTGACCTCTCCCCTATCGGCGGTTTCTAGCCCGGCGACGATACGCAGAAGGGTCGTCTTTCCGCAGCCGCTGGGGCCGAGCAGGCAGACGATCTCACCGTCGTCGGCACGCAAGGAGACGTCGCGGAGGACGGGAGTGCCGGCAAATGTCTTGGACACCGAGGTTACTTCAAGCAACGCCATCGATTCAGAACTCGCCAATCTCACCGGCGCGGAAGCGTTCAATCAGGATGATCGCCACGGCACTAACGAGCATGAGCAATGTACTCATCGCCAGTCCCTGGCCGTGATTGAGAATGCCCTGGGCGCCCAGAAGCCGGTAGATGACCACCGGCATCGTCGGAAAGTTGGGACGGGCGATGAGAAGCGTGGCCCCAAACTCACCCACGCTCACGGTAAAGGCAAAAACGGCGCCCACCAACAGAGCCCGGGCGATGATGGGCAGGTCGACCTCACGCATCACGCGCGCCGGTGAAGCGCCCAGCATCACCGCTGCCTCCCGCCAGCGAGGGTTCATGCCCCGCAGCACGGGCAACAGGCTGCGCACCACGAAAGGAAAAGCCACCAGAGTATGGGCCAAAGGTAGCAACAGCGGCGAAGCTCGCAGGTTCAGAGGCGGCTGGTCCAGGGCGATGATATAGCCGAGTCCCAGGGTCACCGCTGAGGTTCCCAGGGGCAGCATGAACAGGGGATCGAGGACCATCTTGACAGGACCCGGTGACCCGCTCAGCAAGTAGACGCTGCTGAGCCCGATGATCAGCGAGAGGACGACCGTGCCTCCCGCGACGAGCAACGAATTGCGGATGGCCTCCGCAGGGGGAACGTAAAAGAAGGACTGGGTCGGATTGGTAAAGAGGGCCTGGTAGTAGCGCAACGTATAGGATCCCCCCAGCGAGAAGGAGCGGTCCACGAGGGCCAGGAGCGGTGCAAGCAGCAGGACCAGCAGTCCACCGACACTACTCCACACGACGAGCCGCGCCCGCCATGTTGCCGGACGCCGCTGGGTGGCCTGACGAGGGCGCAGGTCCAGGGGTACAGCGGCCCGGGCTTGAATCCTGGTGTAGACGGCCATAATGCCAAAGGTGAAGGCCATTTGCGCGATGGCCAGCGCTGCGGCCAGGGGAAGGTGGAAAAGGGAGACTGCCTGGTAGTAGATTTCCACCTCAACTGTGGCCAACTGCGGGCCACCCAACACCAGGATAAGCCCAAAGCTGGTAAAACAGAACAAAAAGACCAGCAGCGACGCGGCGACGATGGCTGGCAGCAAGATTGGCAGGGTGATCTGCCGGAAGGTGCGCCACCGGCCAGCACCCAGCACCCGTGCCGCCTCCTCGATGCGGGGGTCCAGGTTGGCCCAGAAGCCACCCACCAGCCGAACGATGATGGCGGCGTTGTAGAAAACGTGGGCGAGGAGCACCAAGGCCAGGGTGTGTTGTAGCTGAACGGGGGGCGCATCCAGCCCCAGACCCGTGATTAGCCACGCGTTCAGGTGCCCTTTCGGACCCACAAGCGCCGTGAAAGCCGCGGCGACGACCATGGAAGGCATGACAAAGGGAATGGTGGTCAAGGCCCGGAGGAGCGCTTTGCCTCGAAAATCGTATCGGGCAAAGACATAGGCTGCCGGCATTCCAGCTAGCAGGGTCAGGCACGTGGAGAGCAGCGCCTGGCCGGTGGTAAAAGCCAGCAGCCGGGCATAGTACGGATCGGTGAAGAGCGTGACAAAGGGCGAGAGATCCAACCGACCCTGGGGGGCCAGGCCCAGGGAAAAGATCTCGACCAGGGGGTAGAAGAAAAAGAGGGCCAGAAACGCCAACGGGATCAGGTAGAGAAGGTAGCCGCCCCCGTGCTGCCAGCTCGTACTCCCAGTTCCATCGGCCCTGTGTGCGGATCCGCTGCCTTCCATCCGATCGGCTTTGCTACAAGAAAAAAACACAATGCCCAGTTGCTAGCTGAGCATTGTGCATGGCAGATCGTGCATTGTGCATTTCTAGTCGCCAGCGCCGCTCAGACCTGACGACATCAAAGGATTACGTGCCGAAGGAAGGACCCTGCTGGTTCGCCTTCGTTCGTGGTATCCGGTCCCGGCCGGGATCAGTTTGCCTATGATCACGTTCTCTTTGAGACCGTGCAACCCGTCCACCTTTCCCTCGATAGCGGCGCCGGCCAGCACGTTGATCGTGTGTTGGAACGACGAGGCTGACAGGAAGCTCTCCGTATTGAGCGCGGCCTTGGTAATGCCCAATAGCACCGGTTGTGCCGTCGCTCTCTGCCCACCGGCCAGCGTGATCTCCTCGTTGATGTCCTGGAACGTCAGGCGGCCCACAAGCTCCCCAGGCAGCAGATGTGTATCGCCCGACCGGACGACGTGCACCTTGTTAGTCATCTGGCGGATGATAACCTCCAGGTGTTTATCGTTGATGCTCACCCCCTGGCTGCGGTACACCTCCTGGATCTGCTTCAAGAGATAGAGCTGTGCCGCGTCGCGCCCGAGGATGCGGAGCAGACGGTTGGGATTGATGGACCCCTCCGTTAGCTGCTGACCCGCCTTTACCGGCGCACCAGGTTCTACACGCAGGCGATCTGTCGTGCCGATTTCATATTCTCGCTCGTCACGCCGCTCGCGCCGGACGTAGATAGTCGCCTGAGAACGGATCGATACCGCACCCGCCCTCTCAGCCGTGATCTGGCGCGCTCCATACTGGGCCAGGGGATCGCCCTTGCCAACCTTCTGACCCTCCTCCACAATGGGGCGGTAGTTGCCCGGGATGGGATGCTCCACCGGGTGCTCTGAGCGGGGCGGTTTGACTAGGACAGCAGGCCTTTCGATGAAAACGCGACCGGGATTGTCAACCACGATGGTATGATCACCGTACCGGGCAATCACCTCCCCATCAGGGACCGATTGCTCATCCTCAACCACAACACGGTAGTTTCTGGGGATCGCATACTCGTCGGTCAGGACCTCGCTGAAAGCGATCTTGAGCACGCGGATGCCATCCTTCTGGCTTAGTTCGACCCGACCGTCAATGTCCGCGATCACGGCCTCGCCCTTGGGGATGCGAGCCTCAAAGAGCTCCTGCACCCGCGGCAAGCCATGGGTGATGTCCGATGTACCAGCCACGCCACCGGTGTGGAAGGTCCTCAGCGTGAGCTGGGTTCCTGGCTCGCCAATGGATTGGGCGGCGATGACGCCCACGGCCTCGCCCACCTGGCTCACCCCGCCCCGTGCCAGGTCACGGCCGTAGCAGGCAACGCACATGCCATAGCGCAAGGCGCAGGTCAACGGCGAACGGACGTGTATCTCCTCCAGCCCGAGCTGCTGGATGGCTTCAGCCTGCTCCTCATCGATCATCTCCCCAGTAGCGACGATGATCTCTCCGGTGTCCAGGTTGACCACCGGGCTGATTACCACTCGTCCCAGCGTGCGTTCGGCCATCGTCTGCCCCATCTCCAGGGTGTCTTCCAATCTCAGCCAAATCCCGGAGCGGGTGCCGCAATCTTCGGCGTCGATGATCATGTCCTGAGCCACATCCACCAGCCGCCGGGTCAGGTAGCCCGCGTCGGCTGTCCGCAGAGCCGTGTCGGCCAGACCCTTGCGCGCGCCGTGGGTGGAGATAAAGTACTCGAGAGGAGTCAGGCCCTCGCGGAAATTGGAGCGGATAGGCAGGGCGATGATGCGACCCGCCGGGTCGGCCATCAGACCTCGCATGCCGGCCAACTGACGAATGGGCGTAAAGCCGCCCTTGACTGCCCCCGATACAGCCAGCACCCGGATGGGACTGTCATGACCCAGACCCCGCGCCACGGCCGATGTGATGTCGTCGGTCGCCTTGGTCCAGAGTTCCACGGTGCGCACATAGAGTTCGTCTTCGGTGATGAGACCCCGACGGTACTGATGCTCGATCTGGGAGACCTCGTCCGATGTGAGCTTGATGATGATCTGTTTCTCGGGTGGTACGGTGATATCACTCACAGCGATGCTAATGCCCGAGTCGGTAGCAAAGCTGAATCCGACGGCTTTGATCTCGTCCACCAGTCTGACCGTGGCCTCCATCCCCAGACGCTGGTAGCACTCGGCCACCAGGTCCTGGAGCTTGCGCTTATCCATCGTATCGTCGACAAAGCGGAGTGGCCCGGGCAAGTGCAGGTTGAACACGATCCGGCCCACCGTCGTCTCGATGTACGGTGTGTCACGGCGGTCTTCGGGCCGGTAGCCCACCGCCTGTAGCATATCCAGGATCTCCTGTTCATCGCCTGCGTTGAGGCCCACCTCTTTCCGCAACTGGCCCGCCTCCAACAGGTCCAGAACCTGTCCGATGGACCGTGCGAACCGGGTCCGCACAGCGGTTTCGGATGTGGAATCGACGGAGGCTTGCGGTGCACCGGGTACGGACACCAGGGCTTCGTATACCTCATCGCTCAGGTCCAGGTATTCGATCGGTTTGTCGTCTATCCAACTCCGATATCGCAGCCGAGCGGGGGCATGCAGGTCCACCTTGCCCAACTCATAGGCCAACTCTACCTCCTCCATGTCTGCGAAGGTAGGGATTGACCGGGTCCGAGCGATCGAGTCACCATCAGCTCCTTCCAAGACAGGCCCACCGTTGGAACCCCGCTCCTCCCGAGGGAGGTGTTCGCCATCGCCCATTCCCATCCGGTCGCTGTTTCGGACCCCACCGGCGACCTCCCCGTCTTCCATGGTCAAATAGTAGCAGCCCAGGACCATGTCCTTCGCCGGTCCGACTATCGGCTCGCCGCTGGATGGTTTGAGCAGGTTGTGGGTGGAGAGCATCAACTCCCGCGCCTCTGCTACCGCCTTCTGGGATAGCGGCACGTGGACAGCCATTTGATCGCCGTCAAAGTCGGCGTTGAAAGCAGCACACACCAGCGGATGGATTTGAATGGCATCACCATCCACCAGTACAGGCTCGAATGCCTGTATACCCAGGCGGTGCAAGGTGGGCGCGCGGTTCAATAGCACGGGACGTTCTTTGACCACCTCCTCCAGCACCTCCCACACTTCTGAACGCTTCTGTTCAATGAGCCGCTTGGCGCCTTTGACATTATTGGCATAGAAGTATTTCACTAGCCGATTGATCACGAAGGGCTGGAAAAGCTCCACAGCCATGCTCTTCGGCAGGCCACACTGGTGCAACTGAAGATCGGGGCCGATGACGATGACCGAGCGTCCCGAGTAATCCACGCGCTTGCCCAGCAAGTTGCGACGGAAGCGACCCTGCTTGCCTTTGAGATAGTCAGACAGGGATTTTAGGGGTCGACGTCCCCGGGCTGAGACCGCCTTACCCCGCCGGCTGTTGTCAATCAACGAGTCCACGGCTTCCTGCAACATGCGCTTCTCATTGCGGACGATGACATCAGGAGCACCCAAGTCCAGAAGCCGCTTGAGGCGGTTGTTGCGATTCACCACCCGGCGATAGAGGTCGTTCAGATCCGAGGTAGCGAACCGTCCACCGTCGAGCTGGATCATCGGTCGCAACTCGGGCGGGATGACGGGCAGGATGGTTAAGATCATCCATTCCGGCTGATTTCCGCTCCTTCGCAGAGCCTGGACCACACGCAGCCGCTTGGTGGCCTTCTTTTTCATCTGCATGGAGCGGGTGGTACGCATCGTCGCCCGCAGTTCCTTGGCCAAGCTATTCAGGTCAGTCTGCTTGCAAATGTCGAGAAAAGCTTCGGCCCCCATTTTCGCCTTGAAGACATTGCCCCATCGGTCGTCCAGCTCGTGATAGCGGCTTTCGGTGAGGAAGGTCATCACCTCCAGATCGCGCAGCTCGGTCTTTTTCTCCTCTGCCTCGGCGTCCAGCTCGGACACCTGCTGGGCCAGGCGTTCCCCGAGGATCTCCCCGGCCTGGCCTGCTTCGTGGCTCAGTTGCTCCCCTTCAGCAGAAATGAGCAGCGAAGTGTCTTCCATCTCCTGCCGGATTTCGGCGCTGATCTCGTCCAGACGTTCGGCGGCCAGTTCCTGGAGGCGGGTCAAGTGCCCACGCTCGATCGTGTCTTCCGCAGCCACCACAGCGGTCTCGTGGAAGCTGAGCATCAGCGCCTCTGAAGTCTTCTGACCCATCAAGGCTTCCAGTTGAGCCTGCGTACCGCGCACCTCGTTGGTCACGGCCTCGATCAGGGCGATCTCCTTTTCTTCCAGTTGCTCTTCCTGGTTCTTTCGCCGCCGCCGCAGGTTGTCGAGAGCCTCCTGCAACCGCAGATCGATTTCGGCCAACTTGTCGCCGGTTGCCCGCTCCAGCCGCGTCCCCTCCCGTATCATTTCATCGTCCAGGCGGTGCAGCGTCTTGCGCCGCGATTCCTCATCCACCTCGGTGATCACGTACTGGGCGAAATAGAGGACCCGGTCCATGTTCCGCCGGGAAACATCCAGCAGAAGGCCCAGGTAGCTCGGCACGCGGCGCGTGTACCAGATGTGGGCGACTGGTGCAGCCAGCTTGATGTGGCCCATCCGCTCGCGCCGGACCGACGAACGGGTTACCTCAACGCCGCAGCGTTCACACTTTACGCCGCGGAAACGGATATGCTTGTACTTGCCACAAGAGCATTGCCAGTCCTTCTGCGGTCCGAAGATGGCCTCGCAGAAGAGACCGTCTCGTTCTGGCCGTAGTCGACGATAGTTGATGGTCTCTGGTTTGAGGACCTCGCCGTACGACCAGGATTCGATCTGGGCCGGTGAGGCCAGGCTAAGTCGTAGGGCTTTGAAATCTTTGAGACTCAAGGCTCTCCCTCCTGAGTATTCCAGGTTCGACGTTCAAGCAAGGATTCGGCACAGGTCCTTCCAAGGACACGCTGAGCCCCAAGTTTGCAGAGTTGGCGCCCCCGTGAATAGAGGTTGAACCCCGGACCTCAAACGTCGAACAGGATTAAGATCCTTCTAGGCGACCTGGGTCGCGATTGTCGCGGGCCGGGTCCGAATGTATGTCGTCTTGCGTCACCTGTGGTGAGCGCTGGCGCCTCCCCGGGAGGGGAGGTTGTCCGAAATTGGGGCGCAGGTAGCGGATGGTGGTCGCCAGGTGACGATGTCCCAGCAGACGGGCCACCGTTTTCAGGTCACCGCTACTTTCGTAAACCTTGCTGGCGTACGCGTAGCGCAACGACTGGGTTGTCAGGTTCTCCAGCCCCGCTGCATGGGCGTAGCGACGAAGTAGCCGCTGTACGGAGCGCGTTGAGAGCGGATTTCCGTCTCGATTCACAAAGAGGCGATCCACCCCCGGCGACGCCCGCCTGGCAGGCAAAAAGGCACCAAGGGCCTCGGAGACTCCGGCCTCCAAGGGGATGGTGCGAGCTGGCCGAGTCCGCATGCCCGGCTCTGCAGCCACGCTGCGCACATCGAGACTGGGCCCGCCAGAGTCAGGCTCCAGATGCACGTCTTCCAGCCGCAACTGGGTCAATTCGCCAAGCTTCAATCCAGCCCCCAGGAGGACCTCGATAATAGCCCAGTCGCGAGCGACCCGACGGGGGTGACCGTCCTGCACGGCAGTCAACAAGCGTGATACATCGTCAGCGGTCAAGCAACGCGTGCGCTCAGACACCACCTCGCTCAACAGTTGGACCTCGCTCGCCGGATTGACGGGGGTCCATCCCTGCTCAATCGCAAAGTCGTAGAATTTGCGCATCGCCTGAAGCCGGCGATTGATAGTGGCCGGCAGGTGATTTTTGGTCTCTTGAAGATAGACACGGTAGACCTGGACATCCGATGCGTCCAAGCCAAAGGGAGTCTCAACCCGCGTTGCGGTGGCATCGCCGCTCGTCCTCTCGCTCCATCGCAAGAAGGCCCTTAGGTCAGTCACATAGTTCACCACCGTGGCTGGCGCAAGGGCTGAGCTTGTCAGATGCACCTTGAACTTTTCCAGTAACCAACTGACGCCGCCCCCAAAGGGGAGGCCTCCCTCGAAGGGGAGGTTGGCAGAATCGTTATTGTCGATCGTTCCTACACCTGTCCCAACACGCGAACCAACATTATATTCATTTCGGGCGGATTGTCAAATAGGGACACTGGCTTTGCACCTGCCGCGGGCCCCGACATGGGTGCGCCTTTTTGCCTTTCTGCCTGCCAGGCCATATAATCGTTGCAGAATACCAGTAGCAGGCTGGCAGGGTCCGAACACAAAGGATGTCCATCACCGGTGCAGCCAGCGCCTCCCCCAGAGGGGCAGGGTCGGAATAGCCGAGGCAGGGACATGATTCCAATTGACAGCAACCGTTTTGACGCGATTGCGGATATGGTAGGGGATACGCCGTTTACGGTGACACCCCACTCCCTTCTCCTGCGGCGGACTTGCGACGTGTACGCCAGCCATCCGACACGACCCCGGTGCATAGCCATCATCCCCCACACCCCGTTCCCTGACGTCTATGTGTTGCTGACAGGATGCGAAGACGGGGCAACTTCCCTGGAAAGAGCGGAATTGACAAGCCTGGTGGATTTTCTGGGTCAGTTGGAAACCCCCAGAGGGTTCGTGGTACCGGCCATCTTGGTGCAGCCGATCTGCGCCCGCCGTCGCATCTGTCTGGAGGTGGAAGGCCTGTGCTTCACCTATGGCCGTATCCCCAGCGATTTCATCATCTCCCGCCCCGAATTCGCTCGCCAACTGAGCGTCGCCGATGCGGCTTCTGTAAGTGCCTTCCCCGACGAAGCGGCCTTTCTTTGCGAGAATCACGGTTCGCCCACTGCTCTGCTTTCGGAGGGCCTGGCCTACGGCGTCTTCCGGGAAGGGCGACTCGTGAGTATGGGCGCTTCACTGGCCCTCACTCCCACGTACTGCGACGTTGGGGTCTATACGCTACCCCGGCATCGCAACCGGGGCTATGCCACCGATTGCGTGCAAGCCCTATTCTCTCAAGCCTTTGCTCGTGGTCTGCGTCCCCTGTGGCGAATCGGCGTCCGTCAGAAAGTGGCCATCCTTTTTGCCGAGAAGCTGGCAATGGAAGAGATAGGCACAGACGGAGGTGAAGTATACCTGCAAGTCTATCCGCCCTGCTGACAGATTGATGCCAATGACCTCGAATTGACGCCGGATGCGCATGAGGGTATAATGTCGTTATGGTACCTGATCGGTTTCGGGCAACTGGAACAAAACCCACAGCAAACTCGCCCGCAGTGCCACGCAGCCGCGTGGTGCAGATGCTGTCGGCCCTGCTGATCGGATTCGGTCTGCTGTCCCTTCTGTCGGCGATGACCTACACAGCCTATGCCCTGTTGAACACCTGGCTCATGGGGCAAGACTACTACCTGGTGAGCGACGATATTGCGCCGCTCCCCGTGCCAGTTGCGCCTGACACCCCTTCGCCCACTCGGGTCATCACGGCCGCGCGCGCCACCACCGTGCCACCCACCATGGCATCCAGATCCATGCCCACCGCAGTGGGACTGAGTCTTGCTACTCAGATTCCCGTCGTCACACCTACGCCTAGCTTCCCCGCCACGGCCGCCTCGGTTTCCATAGTCACAGCGACGGCATCTGCCACCAAGACGGCCAGTCCGCTTCCAATGTCCACGCCCCACGCTTCGGCCAGGCCATCCTCACCTCCTGTCAAGATCCGAATCCCAACCCTCCAGGTCAATCGCTCTATCATCAGTCTGCAGCGCGCCCGCGACCGTCGTACGGGCGCCTGGACGTGGAACACGAAGCGTCTCTTCCGCCCAGGACGCCAAGATCTGGTAGGTCACTCGGAGGGCTCGGCCGATCCCGGCCAAGAGGGCAACATGATCCTGGTGGGCCATAACTATGGCTATGGCTACAGTGGCGTTTTTGTGCGGTTGGGCCGGCTCAAAGCTGGGCACAAGGTGTACGTCATCAATCAGGCTGGGCGGACCTTCACTTACAAGGTCGAGACTGTGAATCGGGTCAAATGGCGACGGAAGGATTTTGGAGAGCTAACGCAGCACCTAGGCTTCCTTGCTACGGGTGGTCCCGAGCGGCTGACGCTGGTGAGCTGCAGCGGCGCCAACGTTGAACCCTTCCCCGAGCGCATCTACATAGTAGCCAAACCGGTTCAATAGTCATGGTCTGATGCGGGCGTCAGGTTAACGCAGACATCAGACGCCGTCAGTGGCAGCCTGACTCCTCGGTGAGGCTGCCACTGCTTCGCGAATCATCCCCGCCATCTCCCGCGCACGCTGTGGTGCATCGCCGACGTATCCCTCCGCGTCGAGGAGAGCCCGAACCCGCTCCACCGGCAGGAAAGCCAATACCTCCTGGTCGCCTGCTAGCAGATCGGCCAGGGGATTGGGGCTGGCTTGTTCCGGATAACTGGCAGCGTCCTGCTGTTTGCTGACCGGGCCTAATAGCACGTCCCAGGCAGCAAGGCTGTGGCGCCGGATCACCTCGTGCATTGTCTGGCGGTCAGCCCCTGCCTTGACCAGTTCCATTAGCAAGCGCTCCGTCGCGGCAAAGGTGCCGTACACGGCCAGATTATGTGCCACCGCCCCTTCCCGGATGACCAGACCGCGCAGGATGTGGTGGGCGCGACGCAGCAGTTCCTCAGTGAGCAGAAAGGCCTGGGGTAAAATCAATCGCCGGTTGGACTTGTCATCCAGAGTCCGTTCCAGCAGGGAATGGGCCGCATTGTCCCAGGCCACGCGCGGGAGAGCGGCCACCAGCCGTGCCAGGCTGTCCAGGTTCTCGGCGTGGATGGGGTTCCGCTTGAAGGGCATCGCCGACGAGCCCACCTGCCGGCTGCTAAAGGGCTCGCTCCATTCACCAAAGGGCTGTGCCTGCAGGATACGCAGGTCGAAGGCAAACTTGTAGAGCGAGCCCGCCAGCCCCGCCAGCGCATTGAGCACCAGCCAATCCTGCTTTCGCGGGTAGACCTGCGTGGCCACCGGAAAGGCCTTCAGTCCCAGCCTAGCCATCACCCTGGCCTCTAGATCCCTGGCACGCCCCCACTCATTCCCCCCTGTTGGCGTGGGGGAGCTCATGCCTCCGCTGGAGGGGAGGACTGCCGCGTCTGAATCGTTGTCCGAATGGGCCAGGAGTTGGGTGTAGGAGGCCGATGTGCCTGTGGCCCCTTTGAACCCCTTGCCCCTCAACCCGTCGCGCACTCGTTGCAGCTCTTCCAGATCGATCAGCAGGTCGAGGCCGTATTGGGCCAAGCGATAGCCGACCGTTGTTGGCTCGGCCGGTTGGAGGTGGGTGTACCCCATGCAAACATGCTCGGCCTGACCCTCGATCAGCTCAGCCAACCGGGCCAGCACGGCGAGCAGTCTCTCCAGCAGCAGATCCATGGCTTCGCATGTGCGAAGCACGTCGGCATTGTCTTCGATGTCCATGCTCGTAGCACCCAGGTGGATGATACCCCCCCCAACCGGGCACTGCTCGGCAAAGGCCCTCACCTCGGCCATCAGGTCGTGGTGAATCTCGGCCTCGATCTCGAGTGTACGATCCAGGTCAACGTCGTCGGCGTGGGCCCACAGGTCGGCCACTTGTTCGGCTGACACCAGGCCAAATTCCGCCTGGACCTCGGCCAGTGCCAGCCAGATGCGCCGCCAGAGCCGCCGCTTGTGCCCCTCGCTCCAGAGCCGGCGCATCTCGTCGGAACCGTAGCGCCAGGTCAACGGCGAAAGATAGGT
>CBDUWJ010000022.1:0-13833 GCA_965370895.1 uncultured Anaerolineae bacterium
TCGCCCCGGGAACCTCCAGGCTGGACGATGGCCCGCACCCCTGCCCTGGCAGCGGATTCCACGCCATCTGCCTTGGGGAAGAAGGCGTCTGAAGCCAGCACTGAGCCTATTGAGCGGGTTCCGGCTCGCTGCACAGCAATCTCAACCGCTGCCACACGCGAAGGTTGGCCAGCACCCATGCCCACCAGCGCCAGCCCGGGGGAATCATGGTTGGCCTGTAATTGGGCCAACACGATGGCATTGGACTTGACGTGACCCACGGCGCGCCAGGCAAAGCGCAGGGCCGCCCATTCCGCGTCGCTGGGTGCCCGGGCGGTGACCACGCGGCCCTGGCTCACCTCCCTTTCGTCCAGGCGATCGGTTTCTTGGACCAGCACGCCTCCCTCTGTGCTCCGCCACCTTGAGCCCGATGCTGGGTTGGGCGCCAGGCCCAGCACCCGCAAGTTGGGCCGTGCGGCCAGAATTTCCAGGGCCTCAGTGCTGAAATCGGGGGCCATGACGATTTCGTAGAAACGCTCGACGATGCGGCGGGCCAGTGAACCGTTCACCGGCGCGTTCGCGGCCACGATTCCGCCAAAGGCGGCCAGCGGGTCACCCGCCAGCGCCAGCTCGTAGGCTGCCAGCAGGTGGTCGGCGCAGGCCAGGCCGCACGGATTCGTATGTTTGATGATGGCCACCGTCGCCGGCTCAAATCCACTGGTCACCACCCAGGCTGCATCGGCGTCAAGGATGTTGTTGTAGGAAAGGGGCTTGCCCTGGAATTGCTGCGCCGCAGCCAAGCCACTGGCCCCTTGTCCGGGTTGCACCATTGCGTAGAACGCCGCTCGCTGCTGTGGGTTTTCGCCGTAGGAAAGCTCCTGGACTTTGCGCAGACCCAACGGCATCTCCTCGGGCCAGGCCTCATCGCCTGCGCCAAGGTAGGCGGCGATGAGCGCATCGTAGACAGCCGTGTGGCGAAAGGCCTTGGCCGCCAACCGCCGCCGGAGCGCCTGGTCCGGTCCGCCCGGCAGTCGCAACGCCTCCAGGGCGACGGAATAGTCGGCAGGGTCGCACAGGGGCAGCACCGCCGTCAAGTTCTTGGCCGCTGCCCGCAGCATCGCCGGCCCGCCGATGTCAATCTGCTCCAGAGCCTCTGCGAGCGTCACATCAGGTTGAGCCACGGTCTCCTCAAAGGGATAGAGGTTGACCACCACCAGGTCGACCAGACGCAGATTGTGCCGGGTCAGCTCGTCTTGGTCGGTAGCCACGTCACGGCGGGCGAGGATTCCCCCGTGGATAGCAGGGTGCAGCGTCTTGACCCTTCCGCCCAGGATCTCTGGAAAGCCGGTGAGGTCGCTCACCGGTCGCACTGGTACGCCGGTGGCCTCCAGCACCCGCTTGGTGCCGCCGGTGGAAAAGATCTCGACCCCTAGATCTGTCAGGCCCTGACCCAATAGATCTACATCCGTTTTGTCGGAAACGCTGATAACGGCGCGCATTTCACAAGCCTCCCTTAATTGATGGCACACCGCATAGGTTTGCTGGCCTGCGCTTCGGCGAGAGCGAAAAGGCCGCCTTTGGCATGCTGAGACGCTTTCGTCCTGGGCTGTCTTCCCTGGGCGCGGGATCTACTCTTGGTACTCAGCGGTAGAAAGCTGCCGCGCGGTCCGCCAGGGCGTCTTGAACGCGAATCCGGTGCCCAGGCACAACAGTCTTGGGAAGGGAGTCGGGGGGAAAGTAAGCTACCTCCAGCGACTCCTCGCCGTCGGGACAAAGCCGGCCGCCTACCACCCGGCACTCGAAAGTGGCACTCAAAAAGTGGACCTGGTCGCCATTTGGGTAAGTTATGTGCTGAAATGCGGGATCAGAGTAGATCCCGACCAAACGGACTGGCCTGACATCCAGGCCGGTCTCCTCCCCTACCTCGCGCACTATGCAGTCAGCGATGCGCTCTCCCGGTTCCATCATGCCGCCGGGCAAGGACCAGCCTTGACCATCGCCTCGAAGGATCAACAGTACATGCCCGGTCTCATCGCGGATAATGGCCGCGGCCGCCGGCAACAGGAGTGTGGCGTGGCCTACATGCTCCCGTAAATGCGCAGCATGAGAGGACATTGGCATGGCTTATGCCTCACATTTACAGCTAAATGCGAGCCCAAGAATTGGGCCGCCCATCTCTTTGGGCCAGCAGCGCCCGCCCGAGATGCAGGCGGCTTCTGTCACTAGACCGGCCTGCAAACGGTTCGGCAGGTCTGGCTCGCGGATGAGTGGCCGGCCTAGGGATATGAGGTCCGCGTCGCCCGCTGCCAGTACGTCGTCCATTACCACCCGGCTGCGCAGCCCACCCACCAGCATCACCGGCAGACAGGTTGCTGCCTTGGCACGACGCGCCAGGGATCGAAAATAGGCCTCCGGCGCTTTAGAACCCACCGCCAGCCGCGTGTTCAAGTCACTCTGACCGCCGTAGCCGCCGCTGACCTCCACCGCATCGAGTCCAAGATCGGCCAGCCGGGCGACGATGCGAGCGCCATCCTCGGGCGTCAGGCCGTCGGGTGCCTCGTCCAGGTTGTCCATCATCCCCAGTTTGATGAACAGCGGATAGTCGGCCCCCACCTGACCCCGCACCGCCTCGCAGGCCGCGGCCAGAAAGGCCATCCGCTCTTCGAAACCCCCGCCCCAGGCATCGGTGCGCAGGTTGGTATGGGGGGAGAGGAACTGGCCAATCAGGTAGCCGTGGGCAGCGTGGATCTGCACGGCGTCCATCCCGGCGAGTTGGGCGCGGCGGGCTGCAGCTCCAAAGGCGTCCACTGTCGCCACGATCTCGGCTGGCGTCATCTCGCGGGGTGTGCGACCCCCTGGCGTGGGCACGGCCGAAGGGGCTATTGTCCTGGAATCGGAGGCCTCGTCACATTGACGTCCCCCGTGGTTGATCTGGAGGGCAACGCGGCCGCTCTCGGCATGGACCGCATCAGCCAGGCTCTGCAGCCCGGGAATCATCTGGTCGCAATGGGCGCTGAGCATCTCCGGATGCGCCCTCCCCTCCGGGGCTACGTAGGCATGGCCGGTGACGATCAAGCCCACACCCCCGCGAGCCAGCTCACCATAGAGGCCAGCCAGGGCGGGTGTGGCCCGGCCCATGGGTTCCGTTGCCAGCCGTTCCGCCGTGGCCGAACGCACGAGCCGGTTTTTCAACTCCAGGTTCCCGATCCTTACGGGAGAAAAGAGATCCTCATGTTGTCCAGTCTTCATTGACTTTCTCACCTTCTCAAACACAAGCTCTATCGGAAATGAGCTTCTCGCTGTTGGCTCAGGGCGTCTCTGATGCGGAGGCGATCGGTCGGCCGTAGGGGCGGCAGCGCCTCTGGGGAGAAATAGGCAACATCCAATGTCTCAGTTCTGTCGGGGCGGATCTGGCCGCCCACCACCCGGCACTCGAACGTGGCGTTAACCACATGCACCTGGTCGCCGTGGGGATAGGTCAAGTTCTGCATCGCAGGATCGGTATAGAGGCCGATGAGGCGTACCGGCTCGACTTCCAGGCCGGTCTCCTCTTTCACCTCACGAGTGGCGGTATTGGCGATGGCTTCATCCATCTCCATGATGCCCGCTGGCAATGCCCACTGGCCAGTGTCGCTGCGACGGATGAGAAGGAGTCGGCCAGACTCGTCACGGATCACGGCCGCAGCGCCCACCAAGATCAGCCGCTGCTGTCCGACGACAGCGCGCAAGTCACGAACGTAATCGGGCATGGTCATAGGTTCATTCTCCTCCATCGCCTAATTCTACCCCAGGACGGTGATTTTGACCAATCGAGGCTTCCCACTACCCTTTTCCCAAAGAACCTGGTATAATCGGGCCGCTGTCAGAATGATGCCAGGGACCTATTGCGGGCTCCCTGTGTGGAGGAGCACAATCATGGAGAGCGTGCAGGCGATCGCCCAAAAGATCGTGGAAAACGTGGAAAAAGTAATCGTCGGCAAGCACGAGGCGGTGCAACTCACTGTCATCGCCTTGCTGTGCGAGGGGCACCTACTTATCGAGGATGTGCCCGGTACTGGCAAGACAATGCTGGCCAAGTCGGTGTCCAGGTCCCTGGGATGCAAGTTTCGGCGCATCCAGTTCACGCCTGACATGCTGCCCAGCGACATAACCGGCGTTTCGGTGTTCAACCAAAAAACGCGCGAGTTTGAGTTCCGGCCCGGTCCGGTCATGGCCCAGATCGTGCTTACTGACGAGATCAACCGCGCCACACCCAAGACCCAATCGGCCCTCCTGGAAGCGATGGAGGAACGGCAGATCACAGTGGACGGCATTACTTATCCTATGGAGAAGCCCTTCTTGGTCCTGGCCACGCAGAACCCCATCGAGTACGAGGGCACCTTTCCCCTGCCCGAAGCGCAACTCGACAGGTTTATGCTCCGTATTGGCCTGGGCTATCCCAGCACCGGCGACGAGATCACGATGCTCGACCGCCAAAAGCATTCCCACCCCGTTACTCGCATTGCACAGGTGGTATCGTCCGAGGAGTTGCTTAGTGCCCAACGACGCATCAGAGACGTGTACATCGACGACCTTGTCAAGGAGTACATTGTCAAGGTGGTCAAAGCCACGCGCAAACACCCCGACGTCTATCTGGGCGCAAGCCCTCGGGGGAGCCTTGCTCTATACAAGACCGGGCAGGCCCGCGCCGCCGTCATGGACCGCGATTATGTTATTCCGGACGATATAAAGGCCCTGGCTCTGGTCACTTTGGCTCACCGGCTGATCATAAGCCCCTCGGCCCGCATCAAAAGTGTGGACCCCCGGACCGTAATCGACGAGATCCTGGACAGCCTCCCAGTGCCGGGTGCTCGAGTCCGAGCAAAATAACCAATAGCCACGAGCCAGCATCCAGCGGATGTTGGATGCTGGACATTGGGCATTGGGATCTGGAGATTTGTGTGCCCCAAGCAGATTTGGTGTTGTTGCACGCGCCCAGCGTGTATGACTTTCGGACACGATCAATCCTGTACGGACCGGTGAGCGACCTGGTGCCCAGCACCCCGGTCTTTGAGATGTACCCTATCGGCTTGACCACCATTGCCGAGTACCTGGAGCGCCGTGGGCTTCGGGTGCGCATCGTCAACCTTGCGGTGCGCATGCTCAATAATCGTCACTTTGACCCGGAACAGATGATCAAGAAGCTGCGGCCAGCGGCCTTTGGCATTGACCTCCACTGGATGCCCCACGCTCATGGTGCGATCGAAGTAGCCCGACTGTGCAAAAAGCACCACCCCGACGTGCCGGTGATGCTCGGCGGTTTTTCTGCGACCTATTACCACGAGGAGCTGATCGGCCGCCCGGAGGTGGACTTTGTGGTTCGTGGCGACTCGACCGAGGAGCCGGTGCTGCAACTGATGCAATCCCTGACCGGCCACGCCGACGCGCCCCCCCTGGCCGAAATCCCCAATCTGACCTGGCGAGAGCCAGATGGCACCATCCATGCCAACGACCTGACCTACAGCCCGACTAGTCTGGATCACTTGCTGATCGATTACAGCTACGTGGTCAAGGCCGTAGCACGCTACCGCGACGTGGCGAGTTTTGTGCCCTTCAAAGGCTGGCTCGGCTATCCTATTACCGCGGCGCTGAGCGTGCGAGGCTGCACGCAGAACTGCCGTACCTGCGGCGGTTCGGCTACCACTTTCGCGGCGCTGCACAAGCGTCGCCGCCCCGCATACCGCGCCCCTGAGGACCTGGCCCAGGACATCCGCAATATCGCCCGCTTTAGCAAGGGACCTGTGTTCATCCTGGGCGACATCCGCCAGCCAGGGAGGGAATACGCCGACCGCTTTCTGCGGGCCATCCACGGCTATCAGGGTCCGGTCATCATCGAGCTGTTCAACGCGGCGGACCGCGGCTTTATCCAGCGTGTGGCGGCAGCCATGCCCAACTGGACATTGGAAATCTCGCTGGAAACGCATAGCGAAGAGGTCCGCGCCGCCTTTGGACGGCCCTACAAGAACGCACCCATCGAAGACACCATGCGCTACGCTCTGGAAGCGGGGGTGCAGCGTCTGGACATCTTTTTCATGATCGGTCTGCCCAAGCAGGACTATCAATCGGTGATGGACACTGTGGATTATTGTGAGTACCTGATGCGTGACTTGGACGAGGGGGCCGACCAAAACGCTGCGCGCAGGCGCCTGGTCCCCTTTATCTCGCCGTTAGCACCCTTTCTTGACCCTGGCAGCCCGGTGTTCGAGAGTCCAGAAAGATATGGCTATCATCTTTTTGCCCGCACCTTGGAGGAGCATCGCCAGGCGCTGGTACAGCCCAGTTGGAAACACGTCCTCAATTACGAAACCGAGTGGCTGAACCGCGACCAGATTGTGGACAGCACCTACGAGGCCGGCCTGCGGCTGAACCGCCTCAAAGCACGTTACGGATTGCTTGATCCGGCCCAGGCACAGCGCACTGAGGCACGCATCCTCAAGGCGCGGCGCCTGATCGCCCAGGTGGACGACATCATGAGCATCCAGGACGCCGCGCGCCGGGCCAAGTTGTTGGTGGCCATCAAGCCTCAGGTCGATAATGCAAACCTGTCCACGGTGTGCGATAAAACTGAGCTAAACATACCCCTCAGTGGCATCACACTGAATCTCCCCCGAGCAGCATGCATCTTCCTGGTGCAGATGGCGAGACGTACCCGCCCTGGGCGACACCTGCTGCGCCAAAGGCGTGGTGAGGTGGTGACCAGTTGAACGCGCCCAATGTCCCCGAGTACGTAATTGTTGGCCACATCTGCCAGGACCTCTTTCCCGATGGTAGCCTGGGTCTCGGCGGCTCTGTGTCATACGCGGCGACGACCGCCCTGCGGATGGGCAGCCGCGTAGGCGTGGTCACCAGCGCCAGCCCCGACCTGGACCTGACTCAAGCCCTGCCTGGTGCCCAGATTACCTGCCAGTGCTCAGCCGCCACCACCCTCTTTGAGAATATCTACCACGACGGCGTGCGAACTCAGATCCTCCACCAGCGCGCTGACGTAATCACCTGCAACCACATTCCTCATTCGTGGCGCAGTGCCCCCATGGCGTACCTGGGCGCTATTGACCAAGAGATCGATCCAGGTGTGTTCCACTGCTTCGCCGACGAAACGCTGATCTGCGTGATGCCCCAGGGATTCTTTCGTCGTTGGGATGAAGAGGGTCGGATATCCTTCACCGAATGGAGGCCCTCAGAGGCATTGCTACGGCGCATCAATGTGCTGATCCTCAGCGAATGGGATGTACCAGACCCAGAACGACTGGTCCGCGAATGGGGACGATTCGTTGAGATCATGGTCGTCACCCATGCCGACCGGGGAGCCACTGCCTACCAGGCGGGTGAACTCTGCCACTATCCCGCCCGCCCTGCCGAGGAAGTTGATCCTACCGGTGCCGGTGACGTGTTTGCCGCAGCCTACCTGCTCTGCCTGGCCGAAACGGGCGATCCGTGTCAGGCAGCGCGCTTTGCCAACGTTGCGGCTTCTTTTTCCGTCGAAGGGCCGGGGGTGTCAGGTATCCCGTTCCGGGGCCAAGTCGACGCTTATCTGAATGCGGCTGGAGCTACGGACCCCGCTTCTCCTGGGGGAGTCGTTCGTACGCAGCCAGTTGTGCCCTCCTGACCTCCGCACCAGACCTGCCAGCGGTTGCCATTTGCCCCCCGTCGCTGAAGATGGCCCAGTCCTCTCTGGGTAGGCCTTGGCAAGCCAACGACTGACACCAACATCTTGCGGTCCACGGCAAGACGACCACAACATCTAGGGGGTTCACCTCCCCCCCTGCATTGTCTGGAAGCGTGGATGGTGGACCTGGCCCTGGCTCGGCACTTGACCAGGATTTGCCTCTCGTTTGGTCTTTATGAAAAGCTATGGTAGAATGCGAGTGGGAATCCTGAACTGGTAAGGCTCCATAGGGAGTGAAAGCCTTGTCTGCTATGGTCAGGGCTGCGGGTCTGGATCTATGCCACCGGGAAGGCCCGGTAGCCAAGTCTGCGCCGTTGCCAGGCTGCGACAGAGCCGACAGTGTGCAGGATCGGACTGGAAGGGGGGAAAGCACCATGAAAGAGCAAATACAGAAGTTTCTGGACTACTTGGTGGAAGAAAAGGGCTACTCGGAGAATACCCTGGCCGCGTACAGCAATGATCTCTCCCAGTTCGCTACATTTCTGGAAAAGCGGGTTGCAGGGTGGGCAGAGGTAGACGAGGCCCTGATCCTGGAATACATCATGTACATGAAGACAGAGCAGGAGTATGCTTCGTCCACCGTTGCCCGAAAGGTGGCTGCCATCAAGTCGTTTTTCCACTACTTGGCCGAGCGAGGGGAAATCCCAGATGATCCTACGGCAACGCTCGACTCGCCCAAGGTCCGAAAACGACTACCCAAGGCCATTTCGGAAGAGGACATAGAACGTCTGCTGAGCGAGCCCGCTCGAGTGCAGACCCCCAAGGCCTTGCGGGACCGCGCTCTGCTGGAGGTGCTGTACGCCACCGGCTTGCGAGTGACGGAACTGGTTTCGCTCAACGTGGATGACGTCAATCTGGCTTCTTCCACGGCGCGCGTGGTACAGCCCAGAGGCAAAAACCCGCGACTTGTTCCCATCCACCAGAGGGCCATTGGACCCTTGCAAGACTATTTGGAGCGGGGACGGGTTCCCTTGCTACGTGACCCGGAGGAACAGGCCCTCTTCGTCAATCACCGCGGGCAACGACTGACCCGCCAGGGCCTGTGGCTGATCGTCAAACACTATGCGCGTGAGGCGGGTACCGATGAGACAGTGACACCCCACACCCTGCGTCACTCCTTTGCTGCTCACCTTCTCGACAAGAAGGCAGATCTGGAATACGTACAAGAGCTCTTGGGACATGCCAACATCTCCACGACTCAGGTCTACACCCAGGTGACTGGGGATGAAGTGCCTGGTGAGGGTATTGCACAGGAAGTTGCTCCATAATCATGGATTCCTGAAGGCAAGGACCAGTTCTTCGTTCGCGCATCAAACCCGCTGCGTACGGATGGGACACGCACTATGCAGAACAGCCCGTGGGCGACCGGGAACGGGTTGTGACCAGATACACTAACCCCTGAATCTCGATCGAGTCTGGATGGCTAGCTAATGACAGCATATTACACACGTGAGCACTATGAAACTGCGGCCGACTATGTCAGAAGCCAGACGCACCACCGCCCGCGAGTGGGGATGATCCTTGGCTCAGGACTTAACCCGTTGGCCGAGGCCGTGGAAGGCGGGGATCTGATCCCTTACGAGATGATTCCGCACTTTCCCAAACCAACCGTGGAAGGGCACATCGGGAGGCTGGTCCTGGGTCGGCTGGCGAACACGACAGTCATGATCATGCAAGGTCGGGTGCACTTTTACGAAGGTTACCCCATTCAGCAGATCGTTTTTCCCGTCCGCGTCATGCAGGTCATGGGAATCGAGACACTGATCGTGACCAACGCAGCCGGAGGATTGGACCCAGCCTATCGTCCTGGTGATCTGATGCTTATCGCTGATCACATCAACCTGATGGGCATGGCGGGGGCCAATCCGTTGTTTGGGCCGAACGATGACATGCTGGGACCGCGCTTCCCTGACATGTCCCAGGCCTACGATCCTGACCTGCGCCGTATTGCCCGGGAGGTAGCCAGCGAGAACGGCATTCCGCTGCATGAAGGGATCTACGTCGGGTTGGCAGGACCGTCATTCGAAACGCCGGCTGACATCCGCTTCTTGCGGCTGATAGGCGCCAACGCTGTGGGCATGTCCACGGTGCCAGAGGTAACTGTAGCCCGACACGGAGGAATAAGAGTACTGGGGGTGTCTGGCATCAGCAATGTTGCCTTGGCCGAGCCAATGCCTGGTCAGGAGGCCAGCCACGAGGAAGTCTTGGCTGCCGGCCAACAGATCGTTCCCCGGTTGACAGAGTTGGTGCTGGGCGTCCTGGCCCGACTGGAAGAGAACTGACACGCCAGGGTTCCAGGCACTGGTCCGACACAGAGACCCGTTTTCCAGGCAACTTCTAGTTGCCGCAACCTGTGATTGCCACAACCCAAGGTTGCCGAAAGCGGGTTTCTATGGTACAGTGCGGCGGTCAGAGAATTTCGCCCGACGTGGAGTCAACCATGGAACAGGTCCTGCGACTGATCGCAGACTATCAGTGGTGGCTGTACGGCCTTCTTGGCCTCATATTACTATTCTACTTGTGGCGCGCGTCTGCAGCCCGCCGCGAGGGTGTGCGCTCGATCTTCAAGCTGGAACAGGAACAGGCCCGTGGCCGCTATGGCCGCAGCGCGGTGCTGGCCACCGTTGTTCTGCTCCTGATGGCCGGTGTGTTTGGGCTCGCCAACTTCCTGGTTCCATCACTCAGCCGGCCACCTGACCCAACCCCGACGGCGACCGCCGGGCCGCTCGTCGCGCCGACGCTGACGTCCACGGCGGCGCCCCCCACCATTACACCGACAGTCACTGCCACCGTGGCGCGTCCGACGCGTCCCGTTCGACCATCAGACACACCCGATGTGACAGCCGCAGCTACTCTACAGGTCCGACCGCCAGCCTGCGCCAACCCCGGTGTCCGCGTGATGTCGCCCGGCACCAACCAAGTGGTACGGGGCAACTTCCCCGTGCGAGGCACCGCCAACATCCCCGGCTTTCAGTACTACAAGATCGAAATCGGACCGGGCACCAATCCAAAAGGCCACGAATGGACCGTGGTCGGGCAACTGCACCAAAGCCCCGTGGCTGGTGGCGTGCTGGAGACCCTCAATAGCGGCGCCTATCCTGTCGGCGCCTACACCCTACGGTTGGTAGTGGTCGATCAGTCGGGTAACTACCCGCTGCCCTGCCGTGTGACGATAACCATCCAGCGCTAGTTGCGACCCAGACCCTCGTGAGTCAAGCCATTCCCTCATCTACAGAAACGGAACAGGCCGGCATTGCCAAGGCGGCGGGCATCATCGCCGTGGGCAACATCGCCAGCCGGACCCTCGGCCTGGTCCGTGAACAGATCATCGCCTATCTATTTGGGGCAAGCGGTTTGGTCAGTGCTTTTGGTGTGGCCGCCATTGTTCCCAAAATGATCTACGATCTGCTCATTGGCGGGATGCTCAGTGCAGCGCTGGTTCCGGTGTTCAGCCAAGTGGCCGAACTGAAAGGGCGTCCCGCACTGTGGGCCCTGTTCAGCCGCGTGGCGAGTCTGGCTGCTGTTGTGCTGGCTGTCATCGTGCTCCTGTTGGAAGCCCTGGCCCCCCAGGTAGCTTGGCTGCTGGGCGGCGGGTTTGAACCTGAATTGCAGGCGGTACTAGCCCAGATGATCCGCATCATCGCCCCCGCCGTTCTCTTTTTCGGGCTATCGGGGGTATTGACGGGTTTGCTCTACACCCTCAAGCGCTTCACCTACCCGGCCTTCGGTGCAGTGGCCTTCAACCTGGGCATTATTATCGCTGCGCCGCTACTAGCCGGCCGGCTGGACGCCCTAAGCCTCGCGGTGGGTGTGGTCCTCGGCTCGTTGCTGCAATTGCTCATCCTGACCCCAGCCCTGCGAGACCAGCGCTTTCGCTTCCGCCTGGACCTTGCCGACCCAGCGCTGCGCCGCATTCTCGTCCTCTATCTGCCCATCGCCCTGGGATTGCTGATCAGCAACGTGCAGATAGCGATCGATCGCCGCCTGGCTTCATCTACCGGGGCGAGCAGCATCGCCTGGATGGACAGGGCCACAACACTGGTCCAACTGCCCCATGGGCTGGTAGCAGTGGCAATTTCGCTGGCCGTGCTGCCCACGCTGTCGCGGTACAGTGCTCTAAAGGACTGGGAGGGCTTCCGCCAGACGCTGGGCCAGGGGCTGCGAATAGTACTGGTGTTGATCGTACCTGCCACGCTGGGACTGTTTGTCCTGGCCCAGCCTATTATCGCCCTGCTCTTCGAGCATGGCAAGTTCACGGCATCCGATACCTTCTGGACCGCGTGGGCGCTGCGCTACTACCTGGTGGGACTTGTTTTTGCAGCGATCGATTGGCCTCTGAACTATGCCTTCTACGCCCGGCAGGACACCCTCACCCCGGCGCTAGTCGGCGTGTTGAGCGTCACCGTCTACCTGGCGGTGGCGCTGTCGCTGATTCGGCCCCTGGGATTCCTGGGGCTGGTTCTGGCCGATTCGGCCAAACACTGCAGCCACGCAGTGACGATGCTGATTCTCACTCGGCGGCAAACCGGCAGCCTCGCAGACATGCGGCTGGGCCAGATAGTGCTCAAGGCTCTGCTCGCCAGCGCGGTGATGACAACCGTCATGGCCCTGGCTTTGCGCGGCACGACCTGGATGGTGGGTAGCAGCGGGCTGTTCGCGGGACTCGTTACCGTGGGCGTGGTTGGGGGAGTTGGATTCCTCGTCTACTTGGGCGTCATCACCCTGCTGCACGTGGAAGAAGTTGGCCTGATCCGCGATGTGATCCGGCGACGATTGGGCCGGTCCAACCTTGACTAGCGCCTTGTTGTCGGATATAATAGGGCCGGAGTTGGTATTGAATCGTGGAGGGTAGGAAGCTAGAATGGCCAAGAAATCACGTCGAACCCGTCGCCAGGCATCGGGGACAGCTCAGCCGGTGCGCATCTCCCGCCCTGTCCGGCCGCTGGCCGCTGAAGCTGCGACAAAAGAAGTGGACTTTGCTTCGGAATATTACTATGTCATCGAGGACCTACGGCGCATCTTCATCATCGCCATGGTACTACTGGTTCTACTCATAATATTGGCGTATGTGATCGGATAAGCATTAGTGCATCGGGATCACTGGTTAGGGAGCTGTTGAGAGCAGGCGCTAGGCCTAGCTCATGATGCTACAACCACCGCAAGGCAAGCAGCCCACTCCTCGAGGCTGGGGAGGAGGGCGGGATGCCCATTCCGATGACGCAGCCCTTCTTCGTAGGCACCTGAATGGACGCAAAATTCTGCCCCAGGTGTGCAACAGAGCTTGAACGGCGGTTCAGCGGTGACCGGGAACGTCCCGCCTGTCCGGCCTGTGGCTTTGTGTTCTATTTCAATCCTGTGGTTGGCGCCGGTGCGCTGATCGAGACTGACGGGCGCGTGGTGTTGGTCCGTCGTGGTGTGGAGCCCAGAGCCGGCTACTGGAGTCTGCCAGCCGGCTATGTCGAAGCCGACGAACTGGCCGAGGACGCTGCTGTCCGTGAAACCCGCGAGGAGACCGGGCTGCAGGTTGAGATAGACGACATGCTGGGCGTCTACTCCTTCGGTCATGAACCGCAGACGGGTGTACTGCTGCTCTACTCGGCCCATTCGACCGGCGGCGAGCTCAGGGCTGGCGATGACGCTCAGGAAGTCCAGACCTTTGCCCCCAACGAACTGCCACCGGATAGTCAGATCGCCTTTCGCACGCACCTTCAAGCCCTGCACGACTGGCGACGGGCACGAGCTATCATCCACCGCCAGGCAACGACCGACGACCGGAAAGCTGTGACTGAACTGAGCAAGCGCTACCGCCAAGTTGGGGGGGGGTGCTTGGGCTACCTGGGGCTAGAGGATCATGGGCTGCTGTTGGCCATGGATCGGGAGCAGTTGGTGGGCCTCGCCTGTGTCAGTCACCAACCCTGGAGTCGTTCGGCCAACATCGACCAGGTGTTTGTCCGTCCTGACTACCGTCGCTGGGGCATCGCTACGCAGCTCGTGGGTCAGGCCATCGCTTACGCGCGCAGGCAGAACGTGCGAATGATCTTGGCCACAGCGCCGATCACCAACCCGGTTCTGTTGGTATACCTCAAGGCCGGGTTTCGCGTAAGCGGATTCATTGACGCTTACTACCCACCCGGCGACCAGGATCCGGT